>SLPW01000072.1 GCA_007131755.1 Myxococcales bacterium
GGGAGGACCCAATCGTCTCCGGGAGTGCAACCCCGAACGACGTGGATATCAGCGCATGACGTCGCCCGCTCAGCGGTTTTCGCCGAGCTTTCGTGAGCTCTTTCGTGCCTCCGCGCTCAGTGTACCGCGCTCAGCAACTTCGCGCTCAGCGTACCGCGCGCTCCGCGCGGAGGGCGCTGAATGTTGGGCAAATGACATTGGTGATCATCTTTCGAGTTGAAACTCGTCAGCAGCACCACCCACGTACGCACGGAGCTCTTCCCATGCCTCGATTCGTCACCGCCCTCTTCGACGATCCGGCCCGGGTTTCCCCGGCAAAAGATGCCCTTGTCGATTTTGGATTAAAGGGCTCGGATATTCAGCTCATCGATAGGGATCGACAGGCCCAGGGGTTTTTCGATCGCCTCTTCTTGGACCAGAACGGTGGGAAAACCGACCGGGAGCTTCGCGTCATGGGCATTACGCGAGCCGACGCCGACGAGTACGAAGAACGCGTCGCCGGCGGTGAGGTCTTGCTGATCGCGATGTGTGAAGACGAGCAATACGACGAGGTTCGCCGCCTCCTTCGACGCTTCGGGGGGGAAGCCCTCGGCGAGCCCCCGAAGAGGGCTGCACAAGAGGAGTCGGCCCTCGAGGAATATCCCACGGACGTTCCAAAGTGGTTTACCGTCGTCGAGGTCGACGAGACCGATCCCGATCGCGACGTGCGAGAACACGCCGTACATATCCACACCTTGCCCAACGTTCATCATGCACGGGCCGTGGATTTTCCCGGCGCTCATCCCTCGGCGCGCTTCGAGGAGTTCGAGACGGAGTTTCGCGTCCACTATGCCGAGAACTTCGCCGACAGCAGATACTCCTTCGACGACTTTCGCCTGGCCTATGTCTTCGGCATGGCGATGGCCCAGAATTCAAAGCTCAAACCACATCACTGGAACGAGATCGAAGACGCCGCAAAGAGGGGGTGGCTCGATCATTCCGACAAGCCCTGGAGCATCTTTTCGGAGGCCGTGCGTTTTGGGTGGCGTAAGATCAAAGCTCGCGATCGGCGCGAAGCCAGGCGCTAGGGGCGTCGTCGCATCGCCGACCCTCATACATCGAAACTGCGCACTCGATTGCCGTAGAAATACAACAACTCCACCTGTTGGATCATGACCCCGTCGGACCAGCTCTGGACGAGCTCCGGGGTGTGGAACATCTGGAGATATTCGATGCCCGCATAGACGATCCGATCCGGTGACTCCTTGTGAAGAAAGGGAGACAGCACCACTTTGCCCTGCTTCTCCAGCTCTCGCAGCCTGTCGAGCAATACGGCCACGCCCCGGTGGAGTTCGTCCCAGCCGATGGTCTCCTCGGCGCCGAAGCGCACCAGGCGGTAGACGTCCCAGCTCGGATAGCGCTGCTGGAGGCGTTCAAAGAGCACCCAGCTTACGATCTGGGTGGGCATGAGCACCGTATTTTTGAGAAACGATTCGGCGATGCGACTTCCCGTATAGCGGGTATATTCGCGGTCGCGTGGTGTGTCATAGACCACCTCGCCAGTCTTGGCGGAGCGCACGTATTCGACGGGCTCGACCCTTCGGCCTCGGCGGTCGTAGCTGTGGCCGTCGGCGCGCACTTCGTTTCCGAAGGGATCGAGGGGTTGGCCGAAGCGAATGATCGTCGTCGAGTCCATCCTCATCGTCTTCATGACGAAGCGGGTGATGGTGCTGAGCTGGGCGAATTCGTCGTCTTCGAGCAGATAGCGCCCTCTTCCCTCGCGGCGGAAGTGATTTTCGATGAGGCTGCCTCCTTCCAGCACCAGGTTGTAGTTGATGGTCATGGGGCAGATATAGACGGGAGCGGCGTCTTCGTCGCGCATCAGATTGTGGGTATAGCCCGTCAAGGCCGTTCCGAGCAGTCCCAGCTTGAGCTTCTGCTCCACCAGGTTGGAGCGGCATCGGGTGCCGCCGGGAAAGAAGAGGCTGTGGTAGCCCTTTTCGATCAATACCTGCGAATACAGCTTCAGGATCTCCTTGTAGAGGCTGTGGCGAAGGCGACGGTCCACCTTATAGGCCCCCAGATTATTCATGAAGAAGCTGGTCAGGGGGTTGGTGAAGAGGTTCTTTCCCGCCCCGTAGGTCACCGGGGGAAGTCCCGCCTCGTATAAGGACCAGCCCACCAGAATGGAGTCCATATTCGAGGAGTGGGTGGGCACGAAGACCAGCGTTCCCTTGCGGGAGAGTTTTTGCAGCGTCTCGTATTCTCCGTCGAGGACGACCCTTTCGGTGAGGTCGCGCACATGGCGCATCGCCTTTTGGATATCCCCGAACCCGCTGGGAAGTTCCAGATCGGGCAGGTCCTGAGTCTTGAACAAAAAGCTCAGTCCGATGGGCAATACGCCGGTGGCCATGCGGTAGACCCAGGGGTTGAAGCGCCCGGCGATATCGTCGGAGTAGCTCTCCACCAGAGACCACAGAATTCGCCGCTTTTCCTTCTCCGACATCGTGGCCAGGCGCTTCGACAGGCGGCGCCACCAGGCGATGGAGCGGATCTCCTCTTCCGGCCCCTGCTCGCGCTTGAGGCGCTCGATCTCCTGGTAGGCGGCGTCGTTGAGGACGTATTCGATGCCGGCGCCCTCGGCGTTTCTGGAGGTGCGCACGAAATCGTTGAACGCCCGGCGGCTGACCTCGGCCACCAGATGGGGGCGCTCGTCTCGAAGGCGAAATAGCGGGGAATCCTCTCCGGGCAATGCGGCCATTTTGAGCACGATCGCTCTCCTTGGGAAAGTGGAGGTTCGGCCCATCATAGGACCGTCAATCGCTAGAACTCAAGATGGGTTTTGGGTCATCCGTCGTTTCCTCGTCCTCACCACGACTTTCGCAGCCCCGGATCGGAGAGCGCAGTTACAATTCGCAAAATCTGGCACGCTCCGTGCAATACGGACGGGCCGTCAATGTCCATGGTGGTCATTGACCGGCGTAGACGTCGAAGTTGTTTCATCTTCATTGCATGGAGTGTTTCATGTCGCTACAAGAAACGATCGAATCCTGTGTCCAGCAGATTCCGGAATGTGTAGCCGGAGGTTATGTAGATCTGACCACGGGTATGCTTCTTGGCATCGATACCGTCGACAGCCATCCCCAGGAGGTCATCGACCTGGTGGCAGCCGCGACGGCCGATCTCTTTCAGGGGCCGAACGTGGTGGCCATTGAACAGCTATTCAAGAAGTCACGGGGTCTGGAAGACCACGATATGCACTATTTTCAGGAGATGATCATCTTTAGCGACAACCTCATCCACGTCTTTCTGCGCGCCAAGCGTTACCCGGACCACGTGGTCTGTTTCGTGACCCGAAAGGCGGCCAATATCGGCATGGTGTTGGCCAAGTCGCGGATGTTGCTCTCCAACCTCGAAGAGGCTCTATAGGACCGGATGGCTTTTTCCTATGCCACCGGTGCCCACTCTCCCTTTTGCGCAAAATCTGCACCCCTTGATTTTCGGGGTGCAGATTTTGCGCGCGCTGTCTTTCGAGGTCCCTGATGTCTCTGAATATGGAAGAAACGATTTCCTACCGGGGTCGCCCACTGCGTATCGAGACCACCATCGATCCGTCGGAGCCGCGGATCACCAGCCTGTTGTCCACCGACGAGGCGGTGGTGGACGTGCGAACCGTTCGTGCCTCTAGGTCCCTGAAGGGACTGGGGGGCACGCAACGACTGGAGGCCATCCAGTCTCTGCTCGAGAAGGCTCACCGTTACGTCAAGACCCGTCTCCTCTCCGGTCGCTACGACCAGGCCCTGGATGCCGTCGGCACTGAGGCCTCGCCAGCAGGAGAGGATCGGCAGTCGGCGTCGGCGGGGCTGGCGAGGTTCGAGGCGGTGGAGCAAGGGCCGGAGGAATTTGCTCATCGGCGTCTTGACGGCCAGGTGTTGGATGCCCTGCGCGCCGGAATAGAGGAGCAGATCCGCCGCCGTCAGTTCCAGGTAGGCCCTCTGGCCGCCGAGCAAGACAAACCAGCCATTCCCCCCTCGGCGCAGGCAGCGTCGACCCAGGCCGTGCCCACGGCGCCCGCCACCGAAGAGGTCGCCCCGCCCAGACAAGAGGTGGCGCAGGACGTCGGCGGTGATTGCGCCTTTCCCCGGCTGGCAGAAGAACAATCGGAGGTGTTGGCTGCCGACGCCTCGCCACCTGCTCCCGGTCAGACGGCGGACCTGCCCCGTCAGACCCAGTTTACGATCACCAACCGTCCGCCCTCCACTGGATGTACGGAGGAGTTTTATCAGTGGGCCACGACCCATTCCTTCAAGGCGGTACACTGGATCTATAGCGAGGCGTCGTCATGGATGATGAAGCGCCAACCCGAGGAAAGTCTGCAGGAATTGGAAAAGAGCTCGCCATGGAAGTCCTTTCTGGCCAGCTGGGACAGCCTCGTCCAGCAGCTCTCCACCTCCCACGTCCCGGCCACCACCGCCTGGATCAGCAGAGATCGATGTGTGGTCATCGTCTTCGACGGCGACGAAGCGGTGACGGCATTGGTGCCGAGCCGTCTATTGGGAGTGACGTTGAGCGCCGCCGAACGCATCATCGACCTCGCAAGCGGCGAAGAGGAATTGGAAGGGGCGGCTTCGCAGCCGAAGCTTCCGACCCCGAAATCGCGGCGGCGCCCCGTCATAGGTGGCTCCTGAGTCTGTCGTGCGGACCGTCATTTCATCTTTTTCGCAGTCCTTGAATGGGAACGAGACTGAGCAATGAGAGATATCATCACCATCGAAGAGTTGAGCCTGCGTATCGGCAAGCGGCTTCTATTTCGCGACCTGTCGCTGACGGTGCCCGCCGGTTCCATCATGGCCTTGATGGGACCGGCGGCGTCGGGAAAGTCGACGCTGTTGAATCTATTGGCGGGAAAGCTGACCGCCCCCCACATCGAGGTGCAAGGAGTCGTCAAAAAACGCTGCCGTGACGGGTGTGACGAAGGGTGGGTACAGGTGATGAGGCAGAAACCGAAGGCGCTGGTGCGCCCCGCCGTGCAGTGGTTACGCACCCGGACATCGGGGCGCACGATCCCGCAGATGGAGGCCGAACTGGAGGAATTGGGAGCGGGACAGCTGCTGGGACGCCTGGAGGAAAATCCCATCGACTGGCCGGTGGCCCGGCGCAGGCTGTTGTTGTTGGCGGGCCACCTCCTCCAGGATCCGGATCTCCTGTGTCTCGACGAGCCCTTTGCCGGCCTCGACGACGAGGAGGCGGCCCCCCTTCTGGAGCTCATCGACGGCCAGCGCGGAGAGCGGACGATTCTGTGGTGCACTCATCATCAGCGCCGGGCCCGAGGGTTCTCCGATGAGGTGGCCCTTTTGGCGGGAGGTCGTATCATCGAGCAAGCGCCGACGAAGCACTTCTTCGAATCCCCACAGTCCAAGCCGGCCCGGGACTTCGTGCGCACCGGCTCCTGCAATCTTCCCTCTCCGGAGACGCCGCCGGAATTTCTCTCCTCCGAATTTCGCTCCTCTTCCTTAGATGAGGCCGTCTGTGTCGACCAGTCCTCTGTCGACCATGTGCAGGCTCCGCCTCCGGAGGCTCATGCACCGGCCGAAGTCAACTGCCTGCGCGGCAATTCTTCACCGCAGCGCCCAGAACTGCACCAGCGTCCTCACAGGATCGGTGAGCGGTACAGCGATGGCGGGCCAGCTCTTCTGGCCGCGACGTGGCGACACAGAGATGACGTCGAGAAAACGGAGCCGCTGATCTTTCGTCGCCCTCCCTACGAGCCGGCCCGGCGCGGTCCATCACAATTTCACTGGGTCTGGCCCGGGCTTCTGGCCGGCGCTTCCAGACCGGGCCTTTTGCGCTCGTTGCGCTCCGATCTGGCCGCCCTTCGTCGTGTCGGTATCCAGGCCCTGGTCACCCTCAACGAAGCTCCCCTCGACGTGGAGATCGTCGCCGAGATGGGCCTCCACTATCATCACTTGCCCATGGAAGATATGACGCCTCCCTGCCTGGAGCAGGCCGTCGAGGGATGCCTGTGGGTCGACGAACGTCTGGCGCGCGGCCTGGCCGTCGCCTACCACTGCCGCGCCGGCATTGGACGCACGGGCACCATGTTGGCCGCCCAACTCATGGCCACCGTCCACTCCCCGGCCGATCAGACCGTGGATCGACTCCGTCAGATCATGAATCGATATGTGCAGTCCCCTTCCCAGATGCAGTTTCTTCGTCGGTGGTACGACTACCTCCAGGACCGCACGAGGTTGACAACTGGACTGCGATAGCCCTTTGTCCGCCATCATTTTCCGTGGACGCATCGGGCTCAAAACGGTCGCCACAACGCCTCGAGCAATCCCTCCGGTCCGCCGATTGGTGTGCGGCGATTGTCCGCCCGTTGCTTGACGTTTTCCATGGGGCTCCCAAATTTGGCTGTACCGCCCGTTCATCACATTTTCGTGATGTTGCTGTATTGTTGGCTGGTGCCGGAGCGAGTCCGGCAAATTCACTTCTATTTTTTCCCAGGGGGGAAATCTCATGATGACACGGCATTCTGTCTGCAATTTGAGGATGTGGTCGTTGATGATTGCTCTTGCGTTCGGCCTCATTGGCCTCGTCGCCTGTGGCGACACGCACAGAGATCGTACCGGTGACACCGAAGGAAATTCGGAGGAAAATACAACCACGCCCGATGACTTCGACGATTTTCGTTATCTCAGCGATGAGGACCTCTGCGACGGTCCCTGTCGATTCGACTACGAAGGACTATTGGACGAAGACAGATCGTCGTTTTTCGATCGCGGTGATTTCGATCATTTCGACGGGGATCTTGGAACTCAGCGACCTGCTCCCGGAGACGGAGATGGGGACGGCTCGGGAGATGGAGACGGCTCGGGCGATGGGGACGGCTCGGGAGATGGAGACGGCTCGGGAGATGGAGACGGCTCGGGCGATGGAGACGGCTCGGGCGATGGAGGCTCCTGCGAGTTGGACCTGATCGATCTCCTCGATCAGAATTATTGTTTCGAGGGAAGCTGTGACGGAATGGACGGTGGTGACGAGTGTCCGCTTAGCTATGGCTTCTGGAAGACTCATCCCAAGTCATGGCCTGAGTTCGAGACCTGTGCCCTCACGATCTGTGGTGAGACCGTAGAGGATATCTTGTGGTCTCCCGTTGGGGGCGACGCCTGGATGAACTTGACCCACCAGTGGATCGCCGCCGTATTCAATATCATGACCGGCAGCGACGGATTCGAGATCGGCGAAGCCATCTTCGACGCCATTCCCTATATCGCCGCCTGTGAGGTCGACGACGACCATCGATCGGAGGCCCTCGATCTGGCCGAGGAGTTGGAGGACTTCAATACGGGCGCTGGATTCGGACCGAGGAATTCCTCGAAATGTAAGTAGGTGGTGGTGCCGTAATCACTTCGAGACGTAACCAAAGGATATCCCCACCACGTCGCGCAGTTCGAAGTCCTCGGGCTTCGGCTGCCCGGCGCGGTGGAATTTTACGGTCTCTTCGAATCCCAACTCAAAGGGAACCGCCTCTCCACTTCTCTCCACGGCCGCTACTCTCAACGATAGCTCCGAGTTCAACGCAGCAAGCCAGCTTCTCGGGACGTCGATCTCAAGACGTCGAAAGCGTTCGCGGTCGTCAAGTTCTTCTACGGACAAGCCAAGTACGTCACCAGAGAGGATTCGTCCGCCGTGGAGCATCATCAGATCCCATGTCCCAAGACTTGCCAGGACTTCCCGGGCTTTTCGAATGGGATCCGTGACGGTCGGCAGGGCCTTTTGTTTTTCTTCGCCTTCTCCACTGAAGAATTTTCGCAGCCTGCCCCAGATGGGGCCGTATTGTGGCGGAGCCGGGGGAAGGGCGCCTACGAATTCGCGAATTCGAACCACGTCCATATCGTCGACGGCCAGAAGCTCGTCGTCGATGCCCACCCTGTCGTTGGCGAAGACCAGCACCGTCCAGACTCGGGGAACCTCGTCGAGGTGATCTTCGAGATAACTCGTCAACACCCCTTGTTTGTGGCGAAGGTCGGCCAGAAGCCTTCCGTGGTCGACGACGCCGCGTCCGCCGGCGCGGTGCTGTACGACGTTGGAGCCGTCGAGGCGTACGAAGCCGCTCCAATTCTTGAGCTCCACGGCCCAGACCTCATCGGGGGTGGTGATGACGAAGTCGATCTCGCGCCGCCTCTTTCGGTGAGGAATGCGCAGACCCGCCACATATTCGTAGGACGAAGACTTGAGCCGGTAATCGAGAATCCCCGCCAGTTGAAGCTCCGCCATCCGGCCGGCGCTGACATTCGCCACCGGGTCGTGGCGTCGCCTATTGCGGGCGATGATCTTTAGCCGTTGGCTCAATCCCCCCACGTCTCCTCCAGAAAGCCGGCGCGTCCCGAGCCGACGTAATATTGCTCATAATGCTCGGGATTCTTCTTATAATAATCCTGGTGATACTCCTCGCCGACCCAGAAGGTCGACACCTCTACGAGCTCGGTGACGACAGGGTCGTCGAAGGGACCGTTTTCGTCGAGAGCGGCCCGGGAGTCGATGGCGAGCTGTCGCTGGTGGTCGTCGTGATAGAAGACGAAGGTGCGGTAGTGGTCGCCCCGGTCGGCGAATTGGCCCCCGTCGTCGGTGGGATCTATGCTTCGCCAGAAGACGTATAAAAGCTCCTCGTAGCTGATGACCTCCGGGTCGTAGTGAATCTCCACGGCCTCCACATGTCCCGTCTCTCCGCGGACCACCTGTTCGTAGGTGGGCTCCTCCTCGTCGCCACCGGTATAGCCGACGATGGTTTTCTCCACCCCGTCGAGCCTGTCGAAGGGAGGTTGCATACACCAGAAGCAGCCCCCGGCGAAGGTGGCAACCCCTACGTCTTCGGCGGGCTGCGAAGGTTTGGTGGCCTCTTCCGGAGAGGATTGGCAGGCCAGGAGCAGCGAACATGCGGCGAGGAGGGGGATGAGCAGGCGCATGGCGATATCCCTGGGATCAGGCGGGTGTAA
>SLPW01000498.1 GCA_007131755.1 Myxococcales bacterium
CGGAGGAGATCGATGAACCGGAGGAGATCGATGAACCGGACGAGACCGACGACGATCCGGACGTCGAGGAAGCCCCGGACGTCGAGGAACCACCGCCATCCACCGAAGACCTTTGATATTCACCGGTGCATCAATTCTGAAAGGCAGTGATCGCCTCCATTGTCTCGTTGCGATTGCGCGACTTTCTTCGAATATTTCCCCCTCACCTACCGTCAAAGCCCACGGAAGTCTTCTTGTGACGCCCCGGGAGCGCAACTATACTTCGCGCCGCCCCCATTCTCTGAGGTCAACGCCGACCGGATAAACCGGATTTCGATGACTCCAATGCACTACTCATCGCCCCATAGGAGCCGCCCATGGCTGCTAGACTGACATTCGTGCCCGCCCTGGTCTTGCTCCTGTTCATCCCTTCCCTGGCCACCGCTCAGCACGGCGATATCACCGACGAGCTGCGCTTTCAGTCCGAGCTCAACCCCAACGAGTTCATGGTCACCGCGCACGCCCGCGCCATCACCATCCCCAGCTTTGCCCTGGGCTTATTCTTCGACGAGCACAGCTCCACCTGGAGCGACGGCCAGCGAAACTTCAGCATGGGCGGCGAATTCGTCTGGCGCCGGGGAAATGACTTCGAACTCGGCGTGGCCTTCGATCGGGCCGACCTGACCATGCCCGACGCGTTCTGGAACGAAGATGGCGATCCCCCGGAAGAGGCGGAGTGGACCGAAATGCAGATGCACATCTCGTCGGTCGTCTTCTCGGCCTATTGGTTCTGGGACGTCACCACCTGGATGACGCCCTTTATTGGCGGAGGTATCGGCCCGGGTTTTATCAGCGACAATATCACCCGCTACTCGGCTCGCCCCGGTTCGGAATGCGAGCAGGCGCTGCTCGACGGCCACGCCTCCGAGCCGCCACCGGAATGCTTCGAGGACGGCGGGCTGGCCGAAGACCAGATGAACGTCGACGAACCCAATACGGAGCACTCCATCCCTCCCGTCATCCCCATGGTCAACCTCTCCACGGGCCTTCGCTTCAACGTCGGAAGCAAAGGCGTGTTCAAGCTCGAATCCGGCGTCTATCCCTACCTCTTCACCGGAATGGGGCTCGGAATGCAGTGGTGACCGCCAACGTCCGAGTGCTCCGCGTGCGCAACATCGAACTCCCAACATTGCGGTTTTTCCTCACGACCACTATGTAAGTGGTCGCAAGAAGTGAAGTATGGCCCGGATTATTCATGAGCTTCGTCACGAGACACAGCAGGGCCGCATGGACACTGGATGATGACGACCGACGCGATGCAGCGCATCGTGGAGGGAGAGCGACCTTAAGGGAGCGGTCAGCGCCAGTGTCCATCGGCACCTGCAAAGTCGCAGTAGAACGATCATGAATATTCCGGGATAAGCCCCGCACGCCATCCGTGCGTCGATGGAACACCGCATACACCAAGGAGAAGATGTATGAATAAGGTCTTCGAAACGGCAGCCGACGCCATCTTCGACGTCGAAGACGGCGCCAAGATCCTCAGCGGAGGCTTTGGCCTCTGCGGAAACCCGGAAAACCTGATCCGCGCTCTGGCTGACAAGGGCGTCCAGGACCTGACGGTCATCAGCAATAACTGCGGTACCGACGAATACGGTCTGGGCCTTCTGCTCCAGAGCCGCCAGATCAAGAAAATGATCTCCAGCTACGTCGGGGAGAATAAGAATTTCGAGCGGCAATATCTCGACGGAGAGTTGGAAGTGGAGCTCACTCCCCAGGGAACACTGGCCGAGCGCATCCGCGCCGCCGGCGCCGGAATTCGCGCCTTCTACACCCCCACCGGCTTCGGCACCGAGGTCGCCGAGGGCAAGGAGACCCGCGAATTCGACGGCACCCACTGCGTCCTCGAGCGAGCGCTCAACGCAGACTTCGCCTTCGTCAAAGCCCAGAAGGGCGACACTCACGGAAACCTCGTCTTCCATGCCACGGCACGAAACTTCAACCCCATCATGGCCATGGCCGGTAAAGTCACCATCGCCGAGGTCGAAGAGCTCGTCGAACCCGGCGAGATCGATCCCGACCAGATCCACACCCCCGGGGTCTTCGTCCAGCGTATCCTCAAGGGCGAAAACTACGAAAAATGGATCGAGCAGCGCACCACTCGCTCCCGTGAGGATTGATCGGCCGACGTCGGACGTTTCTCCCCAAATTCTGGACTTTATTCATTCGAGGAATTGCCATGAGTCTTACACGCGAACAACTCGCCCAGCGCGCCAGCCGCGAACTCGAAGACGGCGCCTATGTCAACCTCGGCATCGGCATCCCCACCCTGGTGGCCAATTATATTCCCGACGGCATCGAGGTGGTCCTGCAAAGTGAGAATGGCCTGCTCGGCATCGGCCCCTTTCCCTACGAGGGCGAAGAGGACCCGGATCTCATCAACGCCGGAAAACAGACCATCACCACCATGCCCGGATCGGCCTTCTTCAACAGCGCCACGAGCTTCGCCATGATCCGTGGCGGTCATATCGATGTCTCCATCCTCGGCGCCATGCAGGTCAGCCAAACCGGCGATATTGCCAACTGGAAGATCCCCGGAAAGCTCGTCAAGGGCATGGGCGGAGCCATGGATCTTGTGGCGGGAGCCCGAAAGTGCATCGTCCTTATGACCCACGACCGAAAGGGAACTCCGAAGCTGCTCAAGGAATGCACCCTCCCCCTTACGGGAGTGGGCGTGGTGGACCAGATCATCACCAATCTGGGTGTCTTCGATGTCGCCGACGACCACCTGGTGCTCAAGGAGATCGCCGAGGGAGTCGATCTGGACACCATCAAAGAGCGCACGGAGGCGGAGTTTGTGGTGGCCGATGATTTGAAGACGATTGCGCTTTCGTAGCAACCCTCGACCCCGGGCTCCCTTCGGTCGGCCGGGGCTACAAAAGGGGCAATGAAGGTCGAGAGGCTCACAAAAGGTAGTCAGTGCTATTAACCCAAGAGCACCGCGCAGGCCCTCCTCGTAACCCACCATGATCCCCAATGCTCCTGATGTAGCCCCGGCCGACCGTCGTCTGGGAGTCCGGGGTGACGATCGCCGCCCACTCCAGGCCGCCGATGGCCCACCTTAGTTTCTACCTCGACACTTTTTCCCGTCTCTCTTTTTGGCCCCAATGCAACCAGACGATCTCCAAATCGGCTCCATCATCGAATTCGACGCCGGCGAAGAATACCGCCTGGCCATCGTCACCGACACCATCGGCGCCAAAAAACTGGCCCTGTTGACCGCCGACGGCGACGAGATGAGGACCACGCCCAAAAAAATCACCTTCGAGGTGGGCTCCGGCTCCGTCGACAATCCCTCCTGGGCCCGCGACCATCTCCAAAAATTGGAGGACACCATCGACAGCCGCCGCCGGGAGGTGGATCCGGAGATGCTGTGGGAGTTTGTTCGCGAAGACGATGAGCCAATGAGCGCCGAGGCGCTTTCGGAGTTGATGTTCGCCGATAGCGCACCGGAGACGGTGCTGGCCCTTCGCCGGGCCCTTCGCGAAAACTCCACCTACTTCAAACATCGCCGCGACGATCTCTATGAACCGCGCTCCGACGGCCAGGTGGCGTCGCTGAGGCGACAACAAGAGGCACAGCGGGAGCGAGAGGAAAAACACCGTCGCGTCCTCGACGGCATCGCCGAGGCCTTCCATTTGCCGCCCCAAGAGCGCGCCGCCCATATCGAGGAGGCCATGGGAGAAGACGACGCGCTGCGCGATGCCGTCTATTTGCTTCAGGACTTCGCCGCCCATGGCGAGAATTTCCCCCGCCGCGATGACGCCACGACCATCCTGGACGACCTTCTTAGTCGCATCGATCGACACTTCGACGGACATATGGACCAGAAGGCCTTTTTCCTGATGGTGGAGTTGGGGCTCTGGGATGAGCACACCAACCTATGTCTTCACCGCTATCGCATCGACCCCCAATTCTCGGACGAGCTCGTCCAAGAAGCACGACGCATCGCCGATATGCCCTGGGAGCCCGAGTCCTTTCGCCGCGATCTCACCGGCTGGACTGCCATCACCATCGACGCCCCCTCGTCTCGTGACCTGGATGACGCCCTTTCTTGTCGCCCCACCATCGAAGGAGGATGGGAGTTGGCGATCCACATCGCCGACCCTTCGGCCCACATCCCCCTTGGATCTTCCCTCGACGAAGAGGCCCAGCGCCGCGCCACCTCCATTTATCTGCCCACGGGCAATATCCCCATGTTTCCCCGTCCGCTGAGCGAGGGAAAGATGAGCCTTCTCCCCGGGGAACTCCGCGCCACCATGACCACCAGAGTGCTCATCGACGAGAACCTGGACATCCTGGAGACCGAGATCTTTCCCTCCGTCATCGAAGTCGACAACCGCCTCAGCTACGACGAGGTGGACCAGATCTTACAGGGCGGTGGCGAGGCCGATGCCAGAATCGCCGATCTGGTGGATCGACTGGCCTATATCGCCAACGAATGCCACAACCGCCGCACCGAGGACGCCGGCGCCTACTTCGATCTTCCCGACCTCCACATCAGCGTCGATGACACCGCCGACTCGCCAACGGTGGAGGTCGAGGCCATTGATACGGATACTCCCTCGCGGGCTCTGGTCAGCGAATTGATGATCCTCAACAACGAATTGGTGGGACAATTCTGCGCCCGCCGCAACATCCCCGTCATCTATCGTGTTCAGGAACCGCCCGACGATCCCCTGGTGGACGATGAAATCCTGGCCATCCCCGACGGCGTAGCCCGCACCTTCGCCCAGATCCGGCGCATGAAACCCGGCGATATCTCCACCCAGCCGGGGCCCCATTTCGGCCTCGGACTTCACGGCTACGCCCAGGCATCGAGCCCCATTCGTCGCTACGCCGACTTGGCCTGTCAGCGCCAGATCAAGGCCCATTTCATCGACGAAACTCTTCCCTACGACGACGAATCCATCCTCGAGGTCCTCGCCGACGTGGAACAGACCGTCGGCGAGGCCTCCAATACGGAACGGGAAACCCAGCGCTACTGGCTGTACTACCACCTGGCCACCGTCGACGAGCCCCTCGACGCCGTCGTCGTCGAGCACTACGACCAACGTGCGAGCCGGGCCTCTGTCTTTCTGACGGACTGTGCTTATAGATCGAAGTGCTCGCTGCGAACGAAGGTCCCTGTGGGAGAATCCCTTCAGGTCATCGTCGATCGCGCCGATCCGCGCCGCGATATCCTCACCCTACGCCAGGCCTAGTGCTGGCCTCCGGAAATGCGTGCGCACCACCAGGGGAATTGACGAATTCTTGGGGGAATTGACCCGTTGAAGTTGCATCGACGCCCGGTGCGTCTATCGGTTTAAGGAAACCCGACCGTTCGCCACGCTCAACTCCGGGGTCTGAAACTGAGCAGTCCATTCCCCGGGGGGCGGGAATCGAAACTGTGGAGCTTATCCACTTCTTTCCAGGAGAAACTGCCATGACCTACCAATCGAGCTACGAACTGGACGTCGATATCGGCTTCGCCCTGCTCGAACAGATCGAGGACTCCGAAGGGGTCCGCCAATTTCGCTACACTCCCGATCACGGAGACTTCGAGGATATGATGCTCACCGGCGTCTACGGGGGCATGATCGACCCGGACCAGTCCCAGGAATTCTTCGTCTACGACCTGGAATGGCCGGAACAGCTCCAGGATCTGGACGAAGATCTCCTCGAGATCCTGTCGACGGAGTTGGACAGTCTCTTTCCGGGCTGGGTCCTGGATCAGGAGCGCAACAAGGTCTACGTCCTCCAGGACCCGGAGGCTCCGCCGGCCCGGCTTTGAGCGCCACCTCGGGGTGCCCGATGTCGGCGCCCCATCACCCGCCCTTTACCCACCACCCATCACCTGCTTTTCACCCACCACCTGCTTCTCACCCATTTTTCCTGATGCAAAATCAAAAAAAACGCGTTATCCTTCTGACGTAAAGGATTTTCCCTCAACCTCTTTGAATCCCTGATGGCATCACTGGAAACGGGAACCACCATCGCGGGGCGGTTTGTCATCGCCGGTCAAATCGCATCGGGCGGCATGGGCTCGGTCTACCGGGCACACCAGACTTCGCTGGATCGAGAAGTGGCCCTGAAGGTGCTCCACTCGGAGGTGGCCTTCACCGCACGGGCCCGCCGTCGCTTCGGGCGCGAAGCCCGGGCCGTCGCCCGGCTCAACCACCCCCATATCGCCAGCGTCTACGACTTCGGCACCGACAACGACGATCAGACACTGTGGCTGGCCATGGAGCTCGTCGACGGAGCGAGCCTCATCGAATTGCTCCACGATCCGGTCGACATCCTGCGCATCGTCTCCCTGGCGGACCAGATCTTGAGCGCCCTGAGCGCTGCCCACGCCCGGGGCATCATCCACCGCGATCTCAAGCCCTCCAACATCTTGTTGACCCGTGACGAGTCGGATCGAGAGATCATCAAGCTCGTGGACTTCGGTCTGGCCGCCACCCATACGGGCGCCCTCGACCTCGACGGGGCTCCCGGTGGCATCGGAGAGGAAGCCACCGAGTCCGACGGCGACGGCAAACGAATCATCCTGGGAACTCCGCGCTATATGGCGCCGGAGCTCTTTCGCCAACTCCCCGCCACTCCCGGCGTCGACCTCTACGCTTTGGGAATCATCCTCTTCGAAATCCTGGCCGGCACCCCACCATATCGCGGCGACGACCCCCGAAGGCTGATGAGGGCTCATCTTCGCCAGCCCATTCCCCGCCTAACTCCCCGCCAGGGCGATGTCCCGTCGGAGCTGGAGCGCTGCATCTATCGACTCCTGGCCAAAGACACCTCGGAGCGATTCGACAGCGCCGCCGCCGTTCGTCAGGTTCTGCAAAACGTGCTCAACCAGTTCAGCCGCGTCCCCTGGGCCCTCACAGGACCCGGCCCGGCGCCGGGCGACATCAGTCATCCCGGCAACCGATCTCATCCCGGAAATCACTCGCGACCTGGCTTTTTGGGTGCCTATGGCGGCCAGACCATTCCACCGTCGAACCTGATGCGCGGAGACGTCTCCCAATTTGGTCCCGGCGGCGCCATGCAGGCTCCGCTCATCGGCCACAATAATGAACGCCGAGCCCTGGAACGCCTGGTGCGCAATACCGTCAACTCCGCTCAGGGAGGCATCGCCTTTTTGCAGGGAGAGGCGGGGATCGGAAAGAGCCGCCTCTTGGAATGGGTCAAGGTTCGCATCCAGGAGGCGGGAATCATGCGCGTCGCCGAGGGGACTTTCCACCGGGGCTCCAGTGCCTTCGGCGGCGTCCGCGATGCGCTGGCCGATATCCTTCAGACCGGTGACGTCGCTGCCGAGCAATTGCCCGAACACCTGGCCGGCCCCCTGGCAAAGTGGCATCTCTCCACCGAAGAGGCCGAGCTGTGTCTGCAATTGATGACCCCTGGCGGAGACGTGGCCATCTTCGAAAAAGGAGCCGCCGCGGGCGGAGTCTCCGTCCAGGAGCGCGTCTTCGCAATGATCGAAAATATCCTTCGTGGAGCCGGCTCCACGAAACCCTGGCTTCTGGTCTTCGAGGATCTCCATCACGCCGGCGACGAAGCGTTGTCCTTTCTTCAACATCTGGCCGTGGGCATGCACCTCGACCCGATCCCGATTCTCATCATCGGCACCATCCGCGCCGAAGAGGTCGATCAGGTGGCAGAGATGCGATACGCCCTGGAACGTCTGGAAAGGCTTGGCCCCGAGAACGTCACCCGAATGACCCTGAACCACCTCGATCACGATCAGGCCACCAACCTCGTCCAAAAGCTGGCCCCCATCGACGATGAATTGGCCCGGCGCATCGCCACTCGGGCTTCAGGAAATCCCCTGCATATCACCCAGATCGTGGGCTATCTGCGCGACAGTGACAAGTTGACCTGGGATAGTGGGCGCTGGTCTCTGGCAAAAGGCGTCGATATCAACTCCGAGCTTCCCGACGAGCTGGCGGAGTTGATGCGCTATCGCCTCAACCGTCTGGCCTCCGGAAGCGACGACGCCGAGGCTGTGCGGGCCGTCCTCGACCGGGCGGCCATCCTCGGACCTCGCTTCGATTATCTGCTGCTTCGAAAATTCGTCTCCCGTGAGCCCAACTCCCCCTGGAAGGAGGTCCTGGACGACGTCCTGGAACGGCTGGTGGAAGACGGCTATTTTCGAGAGGTTGGCGCCGGCGGACGGGACACTCTCGAATTTACCCACGTCATTATGCGTGACGTATTGCTTCAGGATCTAAAAGGGCGCCGCTCCAAACGTCACCTCCATCGGGTGGCCGCCGAGGCCAAAAAAACCCATTACGGAGAGCGCTATCACGACCGGGCCCTGGAATTCGTCGATCATTACCGTCAGGCCCGCGAGCCCTCCGGCGTCTATGCCTATACCGTAAAGGCCGCCCGAAACGCCGCCGAAGCCGCCGATCTTCACGAGGCGATGCGCCTGTACCGAGACGCCAAAAAATTGGCCGACGACAATCAAGTCTCGGCCGAAAACCCGGTCATGGAAGATGTCTCCGACGTCCTCTCCAGCGAGGAAGTGGGCCTGGAGGTCGCTCATCTGGAACGACGCGTCGGCGAATACGACAGCGCCCGTGACCATTACCGAAAACTCCTCGACGACTCCAACCCCGCCGTCGCCCTGTGGACCCGGTGGGGGCTCGGTGAGATCGACCGCCGCCAGGGCGACCTAAAGGACGCCGCCGCCTGGTTCGAAGACGCCCGCCGGGAGGTCAAGAATATCTGGGAGACCCTGCGCTCCAGAGAGCTTCGCCGCACCCTCCAGGTCATCGACACCTACAACCTGGTCGGTCTCGGCCGCGTCGCCTACGCCCGCGGGCTCTATCGCCGTGCCGCCGCTCAACTCGAAGAGGGGCTCAAACAGGCCGAAAAGATCGACGATCGCTCCCTTCAGGCTCTTTTGTTGCGACTCCTGTCCCACAGCTACTGGCGGCTGGGACA
>SLPW01000015.1 GCA_007131755.1 Myxococcales bacterium
AGAGGCTCCCAAGGAAGAACCCGAGCCGGAAGGCGTCGCACAGCAGCCCGAGGAGACCACCGAAGACGGCGAAGAGGAGAGCCCCCGGGAACCCGCCGAAGAAGAACGAGAAGAAAGCGAAATCCTGACGGTCCTCGTCGAATCCACCCCGTCGGGGGCCACCCTGCGAAGGATGGACGGCACCGAGGTGGGCACCACACCAGAAGAGCTGGAGTTGGAAGAAGGCCAGCGGCTGCGCCTGGTGGTGGAGTCTTCGGGCTACGAAAGCCAGGAGGTGGTGGTGGACGCTGCCGAGTTGGACGGCCAACCCCTGGCGGTGGAGCTCGACAGAGAAGCCGCTCCTGCGCCGACGCCAACACCGACACCGACGCCGGTCACTGAGGATCCGGACGAGGATGAGGAGAATGACGAGGACGAGGGCGAAGACTCCTGGGCGCTCCCCGGCGAAGATGATTCACAGGACGACGACGATGATGGGCCAGGAGGCTTCGAGCTTGCGCCGTAAACTCACTCCTCGAGGCTGTCCATGATGTCGTGCCAGGCGTCGGGGAAGGTTCCGTAGAATCCGGGGGAGACGATGATGTCTCGGACGTCGATGAGCTGGTTTGGATCGGCGTGCTCCTCGTAGATCCATTCCACATTATGAGTTCCCGCAAATTTTACGACCCGCGTCTCCAATGGATTCGGCTCCGGTCTGTTTAACGCCGTCGACGTGGTCGCATAATAGAAACTTCCCTCGGGGTCGACGGCGCACTGGTTGACGGCTACCCCATTCAATAAATCGTGGAAGTCAAATACATTCGTGACGCTCTCCGTTTCGAAGTTTATCCGAACAAAATACCCCCTGACTCCTGTCAAATATCCACAGGCAAACAATCCACTGTCGGGATGGAAGGTCAACCCCAGGACACCTCGGCTGTCAGGGTGGATTTCAATCGTGTCCAACTCTTCCTGTGGAACCGGCACATCCACAGATACACGCTGGACCGTCCCGTTCATCGTTCCCCAGTAGACGAAGCCATCACCTCCCGTAATGACCACAGTTGGCTGATCTTCGAGCTCGACAGTCCACACTTCGTCCACGGGATCGCCGAGTTCATCGGGAAATTCCAACTTCTTTATTGCGTATTCGTCCTCACCGTGAAGCGCGACATAAACATAACCTTCGGCGTCAGCTACTACACCTCTTGCCGTACGCCCCTCACCATCGAGCCAATAATCGAATTCACTCTCGTCATCACTCTCCACCCGATACACACGAGAGCCGGACGTGGCATAGACATAGCCCTGAGCGCTGGCGGCGACGTAATTCACCACCTGTGAGGGCTCATCGAACTCCCAGACCTTGTTGCCGTCGAAATCATCCTTGAAGAACGCCGTATTCGGTTCGTCGTCCGTGAAGTAGATATTTCCCTCCGGATCGGTAGCAAGAAAGACGACGCCATCGAAGAAATCTTGCCTCCAGGCCTCGTCGCCGGTGGGATGGATGGCCTGAAGTGTTCGATCTTCGGCGGTGGAAAATACTCTGGGTTCGCCGCGCCGTCCCTCATCGTCATCGGTAATCCGGGCCAGCTCTTCAAATCCCTGGGGCCACAAGACAGCCCGGAAATAGTAGGAATCGTAGTCGTGAGGCAAATTCCGGTAGGTGATCTCCCCTTCCGGTACGTATTGCTGGGAGGAGTCGTCGAAAACCAGAGCTTCCACTTGCACTTCACCAATGTCTTCGAAGCCGTCATCCGCTGCATCTTCTTGCTCGGCACGTTGATATTGAACGTAAAGGTCCTCCACGTCGATATGCCCCGAGGCTTCCGCCTCATCTCCCGGAGCTCCCGTCGCCGAAAGGGCACGAAGCTCAAAATCGGTACTCCCGGGGACGATATATGAACCCTCTAGCATCAGCGGAATATGATACCCGGGCCTGCGATCGCCGGCCTCCACCTGCCCGGCCTCCACCTGGGGAAGTTGGGGGCCCTGAGGGTCATCGAGACCGACGAAGAGATCGCATTCATTGGCCATACAAAAGACACCGGAGAAATTGACCCATTCTCCGTCGGCTCGCCGATATTGGTATTCGTTGTCGAAGGTGCCGACGGTATGACCGGAGTCGGTGACGGGATCGCTGCGGCCGTCGTCGAAGCCGGGATGAAAGGCCACCACTGCGTAGTCGTGACTCTCTCCGTCGGCGATCATGGTGTCGGGGTCGAATTCCCAGCGGAGTTCGACGCCGTCGGTGAACTCACCCTGGGAGACCTCGAAGTTGTGGGGGGCCAGGGGAGTCGCTGGCGCGGCGTCCTCATCGACGTAGGCAAAGGCGTCTCCCGGCTCCTGTTCACCGGCATCAACGGTGGCGATTCGGTCCCCGTCGCGGTAGACGTAATACTCGCTGGCTCCGGCGACGTGCTCCCAACTGACCACCACTTCGTCGACCTCGTCCGTCGTGGCCACCACATTCTCCGGCCCCCAACATAGCGTGCCTCCGGGCTCGCAGATCAGCGTATTGCCCGCCTCGTCATCGCCGTCGCATTGCAGGCTATCGCGACCACAGGGGCCACAGGCATCGCCTCGCTCTGCCGGCTCGCCATGGAAGGTCAACTCTTCGTCGCCTCCGCAGGCGTTTTCGCCGTTGGTGGGCTGATTCTCAGAGGGTTCCTCGTCCTCCGGTGGCTCTTGCAGCCCGTTGATGAGACCGCATCCCGAGAGAAATAGGGCCGCCGAATAGAAGAGTCCGCAAACCCACAGGCGAATCGAAAAAGAGGACCGGTACATCATGGCGATGCCGTAATTGGGTGGAGTTCATGGAACGTTACACGAATGCCGCAAAGTTATAGGCAATCGAGCCGGCAGGCAACGGTACTATTCGCCGTCACTACCGCCGAAGTCCTCCCATGCCTGGGGAAAGGTGCCGTAGAGGCCGGGGCCGACGGCGATGCTGTGGATGAAGCAGGGAGCCCAATTACATTCCGACGAGTCCGGATTGCTGGCGGCGTGATCATCGAAGCTCCACACCACCTCGTAGTCCTCGTCGAGCTTGACGACCTTCTCCAGATAATATTGGCCGTAATATAGATGTCCTTGAGGATCGACATCGATGGAGAGAAACTCGCCATATTGCTCAGGGGCGATAATCGTATGGGACTCCTCAGTATCGAAATCGATGCGCAGGATCGCTCCATGCGGTCCATTTCCAGTGTTAGACTGGTAGAACGGATTCGCTGCCACGTAGACCCGTCCGTCTGCAGTGATGACGATATCGTCGATGTCGGTGCTGTCGAACATGGGATTCTGGAAGAGCTGTACATCCACAATATAGTCCGAGGCATCACCAGTCTCGTAGTCTGCAGACAGTCGATGGATTCGGACATTCCCAATGCCCCAGGCGTCGGTGCCGAAATAGACGGTTCCGTCGGGCTCGACGGCGACGGCCCCCACGTCATCGTCTTCGTCTCCCACCGTCCAGACCACCTCGAATTGGGACTGACCGTCTTCTTCGACGACAACCATTTTTCGGACCATTCCGTCGGTAGCACCGGTATAGACGGCGCCGTTCGCATCGACGGCCACGGCACGTAGATCGTCACCTTCCAACACCCATCTCGCCACTTC
The DNA here is from genome assembly GCA_007131755.1 of Myxococcales bacterium. GTDB lineage: Bacteria > Myxococcota_A > Bradymonadia > Bradymonadales > Bradymonadaceae > SLJM01. Next base: position 3,604 of record SLPW01000015.1, read on the forward strand.
CTGGCCATCGGGATCGATCTTGATGAGCTTGGAGTGGCTATCTCCTAAGGAGCGATAGGTAACAAATACATTTAACTGAGGACCGACGGCGATGTCGGTAGCGCTCACGAGGTGGTCGTCAAAACGCCACACCTCCTGGCCCTCTGCGTCGATCATTCGTACCGAGCGATCCTCACCGGGAGGGCCTCCGGTGGCATAGACATTGCCCTCGGGATCGATGGCCACATGACCAACAGCGGAGAAGAAATCCCCGTATTGCCACTTTTCTTCGCCATTGGGAAAGACCCGGCGCACTGTCTGGTCGCGGGAGGCGGTGACCAGAATCGGCGCTCCCGGAAAACCACGATCGGCCTCCGTAATCTGACGATTGTCATGATGCCCGTCAGTGGCCACGACAAAGCGGTAATAATAATCGCGACTGATTTCGGGAGCATCTGTGATCTCAATCAGAAGCTCGGGAAGGTAGTGCGCTTCGTCGGAGTCGAAGGTGGCATTCACCAGGACATCCTCCAACACCTCAAAATCTTCGTCGTCGGCCTCTTCCTGATCGGCGCGCTCGAAGCGAAGGGTGAATTGATCGACTCCCACATAGCCCTCGGCCTGAGCGGCGTGGCCGGTCTGACCTTCGTTGTCGACGGCCCGAAGCTCGTATTCCGTGGGCACCCCTTCTGCGTAGGCCTCTTCGAGGAGCACTCGAACGTCGAAGTCCAACTCCCCCTGCGATGCATCGGCGACGCCGGGGGTGACGAGAGGAAGATTCGGCCCTTCCTGCCCGTCGACGCCGTCGAAGAGTCGACATTCGTTTTCCATACACTGGGGCCCGCTGAAATTGATCCACTCTCCTCCCTGGCGGCGAAATTGGTATTCGTCCCCAAATTTCGCGGCCACTCTATTGCCCTCCACCTCCACGGGGTCACTCTCGCCCTGTTCAAATTGTAGGTGGACGGCGACGACGGCGTAGTCATGGGACGGTCCATCGGGGAACATCTCATCGGAATCGAAGGTCCAGGTGAGCTTGATCCCTTCGTGATCGTCACCGGAGGTGGCCTCGAAATTCATCGGTTCAGCGGCAGCGGCCGGCGTGGCATCTTCGTCGACGACCTCCAGCCTTGCTCCGGAATCGAGACCTTCGGCGCTGACCTTCTCGATCTCTTCGCCGTCGCGATAGACGATATATTCGTCGGCCCCGGAGACGTGCTCCCAGCTTATCAGAACTTCGCCGACGCGATCCGTGGAAGCCTCGACGTTTTGAGGCCCCCGACAGGGTGAACCACCGGGCTCACAGAACAAAGAATTGCCAGACTCGTCGCTCTCGTCGCATCGAAGGGTATCGCGCATGCAGGGACCACAGGAATCGCCCCACTCGGCGGGCTCGCCGGCGTAGGTCAACTCCTCGTCACCGCCACAGGCGTTCGTCTCCTCTGCGTTGGGCTCCTGATTATTCTCCGACTTTTCGTCTTCCGGAGGATCCTGCATTCCCTGGATCAGTCCGCATCCGGACAGCCCGAGGGCGATCACGGCGGTGAGCAAGAGGGATCGGATTTCTGGTTTCACTACATACCCCGCATAATAAGGTCACAAGTCAGCGCGAGTGCTCATCTTGCCAGGAGACGATATAGAGGAACGAGTCGCGAGACAACTCATGGATAAGGGCCAGGCAATCTTGCCCGGGACCGAACCACCAGCTATCGTGGCCTCCAACCAGTCTCTCCCCATTCCCCTTGTGTTTTGGGTCGAAGGGAGCGCGGGCTTCCAGCCCGCAATGCGGCCAGGCTGGCCGCGCTCCCGGGGGCACTGGACGAGACACAGGTAGCAGTCGGCACGTTATGATCAACGAGCAACCAATGAACCGGGGCCTCTTTTTTCTGGCGCTGGCATGCCTCTTTGTGGCCCTGGTGTGCATGGGGTGTATGGCTACCCAAGAAGCGAATTGTACCTCCGATGAGGACTGTGCAGCGGATCAACGTTGTGTCAGCGGCGGTGGAGTTTTTGCGCGAGGCGGTGTCTGCATCGACGAAGCGCCGTCGGGTGCCCTCGATGCCGGAGCGGACGCCGACGTCACTCCGGCAGACGACGCCGACGTCACGCCGGTGGACGACACGGACGTCACGCCGGTGGACGACACGGACGTCACGCCGGGGGACGACGCCGATGTGGGCGTTGAATGCCCCAGCGGAGAAGAGGAGTGCAATGGCATCTGCGTCGATCTACAGGTAGACCCCGGCCACTGCGGAGGATGCGGCAACGCATGTGAAGCCGACGAAATGTGTAGCCAGGGAATCTGTGAGTCCCACTGCCCCGCGGGACAATTCGACTGTGCCGGCCAGTGCCGCCCCGAAGACCAGGGTTTTTTGGTATGCAATGGACAGTGCGTAGACACCGAAGACGATCCCGAACACTGCGGGGATTGCCAGGCGCCCTGTGACGGCAACAGTCCGTTTTGCGCCGGCGGCGCATGCGTGGAATGCGTGGGCGCCGCGGACTGTGGAGAGGTCCAGTTTTTCGAGTGTGAAAATAACCAATGCATCTGTGAGGACGAGCGCACCTCGCAAGAGATTTGCGCCGACGAAGGCGTCCCGTGTGGCACGGCGCAGGACGGTTGTGCAGAGGAACTCATCTGTAATTATTGCGAAGGCGAAACGCCTCTATGTGACTCCGGCGCTGAGCAATGCGTGGGGTGCCTGACTAACTTGGATTGCTCCGCCGACGCGGTGTGCGACGCCGACACCGGTCAGTGTGTAGCTTGCGTAAGCGACAACGACTGCGCCGGAGAAAATACCTGCTCCTCAGACAACGAGTGTATTTGCCTGCCCAATATCTATACCGCCTCCTACGACAACAGGGCCCGCAAGATCGACTTCCAGGGCGACGAGGTGTGGAGCTTTAGCGAGAACGGTTTGGTGCGCGGCATCGCCGTGGACAGCGAGGGCTACGTCTATACCGCCGCCAACGACAACAGGGTCCGCAAGATCGACCCTCAGGGCGACGAGGTGTGGAGCTTTACCGGACACACCGAATGGGTGTGGGCCATCGCCGTGGATAACGAGGGCTACGTCTATACTGCCTCGAGCGACGACACGGTCCGAAAGCTCGACCCTCAGGGCGACGAGGTCTGGAGCATTAGCGGCACCGGTTGGGTGCGCGGCATCGCCGTGGACGGCGAGGGCTATGTCTATACCGTCTCCAGCAACCACCACACAGCCCGAAAACTCGACCCTCAGGGCGACGAGGTCTGGAGCTTTGGCGGGCACAACGGTTCGGTTCTCGGCGTCGCTGTGGACGACGAGGGCTACGTCTATACCGCCGCCATCGACGACACGGCCCGCAAGATCGACCCCCAGGGCGACCAGGTGTGGAGCTTTACGGGGCATACCGATTGGGTACGAGCCATCGCCGTGGACCGCGAGGGCTACGTCTATACCGGCTCCCGCGACCACACGGCCCGCAAGATCGATCCTCAGGGCGACGAGGTCTGGAGCTTTGGCGGACACAACGGTTCGGTGCTCGGCATCGCCGTGGACGATGAGGGCTACGTCTATACCACCTCCGAAGATACCACGGTCCGAAAGCTCGACCCTCAGGGCGACGAGGTCTGGAGCTTTAGCGGGCACACCAATTCGGTATCGGCCGTCGCCGTGGACCCGGGACTCTACGCCACCTACGACAGCCAGTGCCAACCGGTCGTCGATTGACGCCGACACCTGCGCAAGGCCCGTCGAGTGGGTCCTTTCTCATTTGTCGTTCCTAGTTGTGTATGATCACGAGGGGAAGCCCGGGCCCCGCGATGCGGGGGCGAAATAATCACCTCTTTTTGGTGTTGATGAAGAGAGCCCTTGCTTTGCGTTTGGCGACAGTGTTAGGTACAGCTTTGAAACCTGCGACGAATTTCCCGAACAACTCATGCGGTGCGGTCGATCTCGTTGCGACCCGCCGTTTTTTGCTTCTCAGGAGAATGAATCAATGCCATTTGAGATCGAAGAGACTGGAGAGTTGACGCGTAAGGCAAAGGTCACCGTGCCGGGTGGCGAATTTCAATCCCGCGTCAACAAGGAGCTTCGCCGATTGTCGACGAAGGTCAAATTGGATGGCTTTCGAAAGGGAAAGATTCCCATGCCCGTGATGCAGCAGCGCTACGGAGCCTCCGTATCGCGGGAGGTGATCGAGGAGTTGGTCAACGATCACGTCAACGAGGTGCTCGAAGAGGCGGGAAGCGTCCTCTATCTGGGCACCCCGCAGGTCTCGGGGATTCCCGGGGCTGGCGACGGGGATCTGGAATTCGAGGTGGAGTTGGAGGTGCGTCCCGACGTCGATCCCATCGGTTATCTGGGTTTGGAGGTGGACATGCCCACCCCGGAGATCAGCCGGGAAGCCATCGATCAGGAGCTGGAGGCCCTGCGCCATCAGCACGCCGAGACCCGACCGATCACGCTTCGTGAGACCATCGCCGCAGGCGATATCGTCACCGTCGACTTCGAGGCCTTGAGCGATCATCCCGAGCTGGAGGATATGAAGGGAGAAGACGTCGAGATCGAGGTCGGCACCGGTCAGGCCCTCCCCGGAATCGACGAGGCATTGGAAGGCGCCGATATGGGCACCACGTTGGAGCCCGATATCGAACTCGGTGAGTCCTTTCCCGTCGAGGAGCTTCGCGGCGAAGAGATCCCGCTACGCCTGAAGATCAAGAAGGTGGAGCAGCGAGTATTGCCGGAGGTCGACGACGACTTCGCTCTGAAGACCGGCGAAGGGGAGACCCTCCTGGAGCTTCGCAGCAATATCCGCGAGCGCATCGAGGAGTCCCACAAAGAGCAAGCCAAGCGCTACGCCATCGACAATTTGATGGAGAAGCTCCTGGAGCAAAACGACTTCGATCTCCCCCCCAAATTCTTTGAGCAACAGCTCGATCAGACCGCCCAGCGACGCCTCCAGATGTTCGCCCAGCAGGGGCTCGACCCGGAGCAGTTGGGCATCGACATCGATCTCTTCAAAGAGGATCTTCGCGATCAGGTGGAGCAACAGATCAAGGCCGAGTTTTTGTTGGTCGAGATCTCCAGAAAGGAAAAGATCGACGTCGAGGAAGAAGATCTGCGCCAGCTCTTCGAGACGCAGGCAGCACAAATGGGCGTGAATCTTCAGCAATTCATGGCCTTCGCTCGCCAGGACGAGGACCTGATTCGCCAGGCCAGCGCCCAGGTGCTCTTGAATAAGACCCAGGACCATTTACTTTCGGAGGCCACCATCAATGAGGTGGACTGGTCTGTGCTCGAGGCTTCCGACGAAGAGGAAGAAGAAGAGCAAGAAGAGGTCGAGGCTTCCGACGAAGAAGAGGTCGAGGCTTCCGAGGAAGAAGAAGTCGAGGCTTCCGACGA
>SLPW01000445.1 GCA_007131755.1 Myxococcales bacterium
TCACCAACGCTGATCACTACGACGTGGAGGTCTTCGACGCCTTCGGAAATATCGTATTCACCGAAGATGGTATCCCCCACGAGGGTGGCCAGGGTCGCTACGAAGTTCAATACGACGGCCCCCTGGACGAGGGCATGTATTACCAGTTTCGAGCCATCGCCCACCGTATGGGCTCGCCGGTGTCGAGCACGGAATTTCTGACGGGTGTATTTTACGTGGAGTGATATGAGATTTCTCCTCTTTTCTGCGGTCATCGCCTTTGTGACGGCCTGCACCATCGGCGGCACCGAGGTCGACTGTGATGAAATCACCGACGACACCGCCTGTAGCTGCCCGGACGGCTCCGAGGGAGCCGTTCGGTGCACGCAGGCCTTCGTAAAATGCGTCTGCCCCGACGAAGACGACGAGTGGGCGAATATGGTCCCCATCGATCCGAACCAGATCGATCTGGACGCCGGAAGCGACGCCGACACACCCGACGCCGCTGATACGGGCGATACAAGCGATACGACGAACGACGCCGACTTTCCTGACACCACTGACACTGGCGATACGGGCGATACCTCTCCTGACGCCGCTGACACTGGTGATACGGGCGATACCTCTCCTGACGCCACTGACACCGAACACTGACCCACCACCCACCACCCACTACCCATATTTACATTTCACCGGGAATGTCGCCTCCTCCCGTAATTGTTTTCTCCTTTGCCGAGCAGTCATACCCCCGAGCGCCGAGGAGTGTAGTCATGGCCATTCTCACCGACCTGACGTACCTGCATATGGAGGCGTTTACGGCTGTCGACCGAATCGAACGCCAGCTCCAGCGATTGAGGCGTATGACCCGCAGCTCCGAACATACGGGCCGGGTCATCGATCAGATCGCCTCCGAAACTTTGCGGCTTCGCAAACAGCTCGTCGCCTTCTTCGAGCGGGAGCGAGGAGAGTTGTTCCCCCGGGTCCAGCGAATCTTCGGCTCCGATGTGGAAGAGGTCGTGCAGTTGGAGCAATATCAACGCGAAGTGCTCAACCTTCTGGATCGATTCATCAGCGAGGTCACCGGAGAAGAGGAGCTCAATGGGGGAGCCCCGGTAGATCGCTACGAGCGACTCTTCGATGAATTCGTCAGCCGCTACGAGCGCCGCTGCGACGTGGAACGTCACTTCTATCGCACCTACTCCACCATCCTCTATCCCGGAGGACTGGCGACGGAATGATGGGGGCCATCCCATCGGAGTCTGCGCACCTCATCGGTGCTACGACTCCGGGAATCTGGGTTCTCTGTTGACCGATGGGTCGTCTGTCCATCACCATGAACCAGTGGTTCAATCAAAGGCTTTCCTCCCCGGGAGCGAAGATGACGGACGATCGAGACGTGCAGGAAAAAGCAACTCGTCGATTCGACGCCGTAGGTAGGAACAAAGAAGCAAAGCAGATCCGCGTCCAACAAGATAGCGCGGAGGCGAAGACGGTGCGTGAAGTGCCCGTTTCCCCCTCCGCAGACGCCGATCATAGTAGGCCTTTAGCAAGCGACACCGAGCCCATCCGCAATCGCTACGACAGTTCGCAGTGGAAGACCGTGCGCCGAGAAGCCATAACGGGACCTGCAGAAGACGATGATCCGACGACAATGATCGATCGCGAAGAATTGATGCAAAAGACCGCTCGCGACCAGGAGCGCGGCGAAAATCTTCAGAGCAAAGCTACCCTTCGCATGGAGACTCCCTTTCCCTCTCGTTACGACACTCCTCGTGCACAGCCCGAGAAAAAAGACCTCCAGGCCGACGAATCCCATCTCGACCAGACTCACGAGATGAAGATAATGGAACAGACCACTCGCCCCGTCGTTCCCACGGATCATATACTCGCCGTCGACGGGACCGAGGAACTCGCTTGCCACGGAATCATCTCCGACGACAACGAAGCGGCGACCTTTCCGGCTCGTGTGGACAATCAGCTCAGCATCGTCATTCCTCCGAAGGTATTGATGGAGGCCGATTTGAGCCCGGGCGACCTGGTGGTCGTAAAGATCGAGAAGGTAGATTGACCTCGAACCAGACCTCCACAATCAAGGGGCCTCGCGCCGTCGATGCCATCAGCCGGCAGGTACTGGGGATCGACGCCCTGCTGAAGCTCGTCGAGCCCCGCAGTGAAGCGGCAGCCGAGCTCTGGGGCGATCTGGGACAGATGTCCTTTCTCCCCCCAGATATCCGCAAGGAAGAACTGGAGAGACTGCGGCGTCTCGATGGAGCTCTCGACGCCCCCCGAGCCCACGCCTTGGATGAGCATCTAGCCGGTCTTCCCTCCTTGAAGCGCACCTTCCGACGCCTGGAGGCCGATGAGGTGCTGCGCGACGCCGATTTCTTCGAGTTGAAGCGATTCTTATTTCACGGACTGTCCATTCTGCGCATCGCCGACGGTCTCGATTCTTTGCCTTCAGCGGACTCCGAGCTGGGAGAACTGTTGCAGGTGATCATGGAGACCATCCATCCCGAACAGCGTGTGTCGACGCGCTTTCACCTCGCCGATGAACTCGACTCCGCCCTTCACCACAGCCGGGAACAGATGCGCTCGGTGCGAAAGCGCTATAAGGTACGGCGACAGATGCTCGAAAAGTCCATCATCTCTGACCACAAGGGGAGCTTCGACATCCGGGGCCGCTTTCGTCCCGTCGATGATGAACCCATCGACGATATGCGTCTGCAACGCGACGACGGCCTGTATCGAATCGTCGATGCCGAGATGGAGGCCCTGGCCGACGAGCTTGACGCCGCCCGCCAAACTGTCTCGGAGGAGGAGACTCGACAACGTCAGCGCCTGACGGCCTTCGTAAAACAGCACGCGCCCACTCTGAACGAACTCAAACAATTATGGCTTCGCTTCGATCTTCGCCTGGCAAAGGTGGAGTTGCGGCGCCATCTGCAAGGGTGCTGGCCAAAAACTCGTGAAGACGACGACGGGCCACCATTGTCGATCCGTGGCGGCCGCGATCCCCTGTTAAGCACCAGCCTTGGCAGCGACCAAGTTCAGCCCATCGATGTAGAGTTAAATCAGGCGGGTACGGTGGTGCTGGGTCCGAATATGGGCGGAAAGTCGGCGCTCTTGCGTCTCATCGGCCTCATCCAGTGGTGTGCCCAGATGGCCTTCCCCGTCCCCGCCGACGAATGCGCCGTCCTTGGTGTCGATCGAGTCGTCTATATCGGTAGTGAGGAACCCGGGCGAAGTGATGTCACGGAGGGACTGTCTTCGTTCGGCCGCGAGGTCCGACGCTTCGTGGACTACTGGGATGTCCATGGTCGTACCCTGTGGCTTCTCGACGAGCCGGGAAGAGGTACTCATCCCGAGGAGGGCGCGCAGTTGGCCGAGGAGATCTGCCGACGACGCGTCTCCAGTGGCGACCGGGTGGTTGCGGCCACACATTTTCCCCAACTCGCCGACGCCGACGGCTTCGCCCTTTTGAGCATCGCCGGACTCGCCATCGACGACGCCGAATTGGAGCGACGACTCGCCAGAGCCAGCGATGTGGGAGAGTCACTGGAGGCTGTGCTTCGCCGCTGCATGGACTACCGTGTAGTCGAGGTCGACGGTGGTGATGTTCCCCGCGACGCTCGGCGAGTGGCCAGGGCCCTGGGACTCGATCTGTCATAGCCTTCCCGATCGACTCTTCCCCCAACTCAACCTTCATCCCACCTCCCACCTCGGCGATCTCACGGCGACGATCTCCTCGATCGATCCTTCCCCGCACAGAGTTTCATCATCGCCCTCGGCACATAGCCTCTTCACCCAACGAAGACCAAACACAACCTAACCCTTTGAAAGCTCACAAAAAACCATGACCTCTCTGCTGCATCTCACATATCATCGGGGAAGGTTTTGGACTTTCGGCGACCACTCCTTAAAGTTTTTCATGAGGTTTTTTTTTGACCGCAGACCGATCCTGGTTTTCTATGAGTGTGCACGATGTAGGTACATGTAGGTGTTGGCATGGAAGCTGACGAATCATGTGCTTTGAAGGCAGAGTGCGGGCATGAATGCATATGTCCTGCACGTTATGCCAGAGGGTGGTCGGATTCCGCAGTGTCAGGTGACACTCGGAGCGGGCACAGACGACCTCCCGTTGAAAACCAACAGACCGGAGCCGGTCGCCCACAGCCCGCAATTTCGCCTCGATCCTCACCGGATCTTGCGATGGCGACGACGGAAGGTTCCGCGTTACTCGCGCTATAGGAGTGGCCCCATGTTGACCCTTACCAGGAAGGTCGGGGAATCGATCATGATCGGCGACGACATCGAGATCGTAGTCAAGGAAATCCGCAGAAATCAGGTTCGCATCGGCATCGTCGCCCCACGGGAGGTTCCGATCTACCGCGAGGAGATCTACGAGGCGATTCAAGACAAGGACGACAACGGCGAGGAGGGGTGACGGCGACGAAGGGCTCCCGCTTATCGGCATTATATCGGCAGCGACTACCGATCGCAGGAGATCTACGCCGAGACGGTCGATAGCGTCGACGCTATCGTCTCCAGTTCGCGCTAGGCGTAGGGCATCCTGTGCTGTAGGGTGCCCGGTGTCGAAAAATACCATCCCTTCGAGCGAGGATTGAATCCATGAAAGACGAGCTGCGAGAAGCGGCGATGTCGAGACGTGGGACGGCCCAGGTTGTACTGCTGCCCCGCGATCCGGAGGCGGGCTACGTCTACTGGGAGTGGCCCGACGGTCCAAAGCATGGCGAGAGCGGACGGCTTACCCTTTACCTTCAGGGAGAGGCCCAACGCCACGAGATCGCCTCCTTCGAGATCCGCGAAGAGTGCGGCGGCCGATTCGTCCAATTCGGAAGACCCGGCGCCGTCCACGTCTGTGAGCTTCAATGGGGCGAAGAATCCCTCGACAGCGCCCCCCTGAAGGCACCGCGACGTGAATCGGGCGACGACAAGCCCAAATTCGTACGCGTCGAGCTCTCCCACAGGGGGCTTCGCACCGAGCCGGCAGAACACGAACACGCCGTCTACGGCCGATTTCCCGCCGCTTCCATCTCCGCCCCCTCGTCGCGCGGCTCGCTCCAGGAGTGAATATGACCTCTCAGGCCCACCTGAGTATCGTACTCCACGCCCACCTTCCCTTTATCCGTCATCCGGAACACGACTATCACCTCGAGGAACTCTGGTTCTACGAGGCGATGCACGAGACCTATCTGCCCCTGTTGCAGGTGCTCGATCGGCTAGACGAAGACGAAGTGGAGGGAAAGCTGACGTTAAGCCTGAGCGCCCCGCTCTTGGCGATGATGGGCGACTATTTGCTGCGCGAGCGCTTCATCGAACATCTGGAGCGCCTGGTGGAGTTCTCCGCCGAGGACGTGGACCGCACCGCCGGCGGTGACTTCGAGGAGGTGGCCCTGTACTACCGGGAGCGTTTTCGTGGGCTGCGCGATTATTTCGTCGACCACCTCGGAGGCGACGTCATCTCCGCCTTCGCGGACCACGCCGAAAGTGGCCGCCTCGATCTGATCACCTGCGTGGGCACCCACCCCATCCTGCCCTTTATGGAGACCGAGGCCGCACAGCGCGCCCAGATCCGGGTGGGACTCGACCACTTTCAGGCCTGCTTCGGCTTTCACCCCTCCGGAATCTGGATCGCCGAATGCGCCTTCAGCCCCGAGGTGGACAGACTACTGACCGACCAGGACATCGCCTATACCTTCCTCGAAGAGGTGGGTATTACCTGCGCCGACTCCGCCCCGGTCTACGGGACCTATGGGCCCGTCATCTCTGCAAATGGAGTGGCCTACTTCGGCCGTGATCAATACGCAGGATCTCAGGTATGGAGCGCCGACCACGGCTATCCCGGCGATCACGTCTACCGCGAATTCTACCGCGACCGGGGCTACGACCTCCCCCTGGAGGAAGTGGCCGACTATATCCACCCCGACGGCATTCGCCACGACACGGGGCTGAAATACCACCGCATCACCGGCGACGTGGCCCTGGACGACAAGGCGCCCTATCATCCCGAAGGGGCGGCGCAACGCGCAAAAGATCACGCTCGCCACTTCGTGGATTCCCGGATCAATCAGGTCCAGGTCGTCGCCGACGCCCTCGAGGAACGTCCGCTCCACATCACCTGCCCCTACGACGCCGAGCTCTTCGGCCACTGGTGGTTCGAAGGTCCCCTATTCTTGGAAGAGGTCTTTCGCGCCGCCAACAAGCGCGACGAATTGAAGCTATCCTCGCCGGCGACCTATCTCGGTGAGGTCAACGTCCACCAACAGACCACTCCCGCCACCACCACCTGGGGTAAGGACAGCTATTTCTCCGTATGGCTCGACGACGTCAACGCCTGGATCTACCGCAATCTTCGAAACGCCGAGGTGAAGATGGTGGAGTTGGCCGAGCGCTTCGCCGACGCCGACGACACACAGCGCCGTCTTCTGGCCCAGGCCGCCCGTGAGTTGGTGTTGGCCCAGGCCAGCGACTGGCCCTTTATCCTGGAGACGGGCACCACCGTCGAATACGCCCAACAACGCCTGCGAGAACACCTGCAGGGCTTCGAGGACCTGGCACAGATGCTCGAAAGTGGTCAGATCGACGAGGAGCGCGTCGCCGAGTTGGAGGGACGGGACAATTTATTTCCCGAGATCGAGCCCGCCCATTGGGCCCCGTAATTCTCACAACCTCTCCAACTCCTCCTCCAACATCCCCACCAATTCGTCCATCCGGCGCGTGACTGCACGCACGGTCTGCCGATCTTCGAGATCGACGCCGGCTTTGCGCAATTGCTCCATGGGATGATCGTTTCCTCCGCTCTTCAGCAGCGTCAGGTAGCGATCCACCGTCTGGGCGCGACGTTCTTCGTCGTCGCCCAGAAGATCGGCCACGATCTTGGCCGACGAGGCATAGCAGGTAGCATATTGGTAGACGTAAAAGGGGCTGTTGTAGAAGTGGGGGATGCGCGCCCAGTGCACCTGGTACAACTCGTCGAGGATGACCTGGTCGCCGTGATATTGCTCCAGACGTCCGAAATACATCTCGTTGAGCTGATCCGCCGTCATCGGTTGTCCCTCTTCGACGGCGCGGTGGGCCCGCAATTCGAAGTCGGCGAACATCGCCTGGGTGTAGAAAGTTCCCACGATATTGTCGATCGCCCTTTGCAAGAGCATCGCCCGCCGGCCCGGGTCTTCGGTCTGCTCGAGCATATGATCCAATAAGAGGGCCTCGTTCGTCGTCGACGCCACCTCGGCGACGAAAATCGTATAGCTCGACGTGGCAAAGGGCTGATGATCGCAAGACAGCATGGTGTGCAGGGTGTGGCCCAATTCGTGGGCCAGCGTGAAGACGTCGGAAAGAGTATCCGTATAATTGAGCAGCATATAGGGGTGAACGCCGTAGACGCCTGCGGAGTACGCACCGGAGCGCTTGCCCTCGTTTTCGTAGACGTCGATCCAGCCCCCGGACAGCGCCTCCTCCATGCGTTTTTTATAATCCGTCCCCAGCGGTGCCACCGACTCCAGGATCAGCGGCCTCACCTCGTCGTAGGGATAGACCTCATCGAGATCCACCAGAGGGATTGTGCTGTCGTAGGGGTGGTAGTCCTCGAGTCCCAGGACCTCCTTTCGAAGGGCATGATAGCGCGAAAGGGGCTCTGTGCCCTCGGCGGCGGTCTCGATGAGCGTCTCCAGCACCGACACGGGCACGTTATTTCCGTCCAGCGCCGCCTCGGCACAACCGTCGTAATTTCGGGCCTGCGCCTGGGCCCAGTCGCGTTGACAGATCGAGCCATAGAGAGCGGCGAAGGTATTTTGCTTGGCCTCGAAAATTTTGGAGATGGCCTCGAAGGCCTTTTTTCGGTCCGACTGCTCGCGCCGGGTGCGCAAGATATTGGAGTACTCTCCGTAGGTCACCTCCACGGCCTTTCCATCGCTGAGGGTGACCTCCTCGAATTCGATATCCGCCGTGGTCAATGCCCGGTAGATCTCAGCCGGCGCGGAGCGAAAACGACTTCCGTATGCCAGAATCTGCTCTCCCTCCTCGTCGAGCACATGCTCCTGATTTCGATAGACCTCGAAGATCGGGAAGCGGTAGGGCTCTAGCTCGGCGGTCTCGTCGATCCATTGCTCCATCTCTTGCTGGTCGATGGAGAGGATCTCCGGATTGAACCAGGCCGTCTTCGCCTGATACTCCGCAAAGAGCTGCTGGACGCGCTGCAGACGGGCCCGCACGGTATTGTCGCGCTGGTCGACGTCGAAGGCGAGCTGGGGATAGCGATATAATTTATAGGCCACCATCCCGATCTTGTCGCTGATGCGATAGGCCTCCAGAAGGCGCTTCGGACCCTCGCTCAGCGTTCCCTGGAGGGCGACGAAGTCGTCCATATCTCCGCGTACGGCTTCCAGATCGGCCTCCCATTGATCCCAGCTTTCGTAGATATCGTCGAGACTCCACTTGTAGTCGTCGTCGATCTGGGAGCGATCTCGAGTGTCCGGGCGAAGGCCGATGTGGTCGTCGTCGTAGAAGATCATTTTCTGTACGTCCTTTGGTTCACGTTAAAATCCGCCGCCAACAACGGCGCCGATTATATGCACCAACTTCTCGTCGTCGAAGAGTCGCTGGGCGAGCTGATAGCGAATCTGAAAAGGTGCCCGCCACAATATCGCCTGAGCGTCGACGCTCATTCCCAGCGCAGCGTGGAGATCGCCATCCATCATCGTCGCTCCCGAGGCGAACCCCTCCAGATTCAGCCCCCGGAAAAATAGGGAGGGAAAGACCGACAGCGACGTCGCCCTGCCCCGATCGACGATGATGGGATAGCGGTAGTTGAGATCGGCGATGGCGACGCGATTGGTGGCCAGTCCAAGATCTTCGTATCCCCGAAGAGGCTCCACGAAGAGAAATCCCCGCGGCAAGATCCCGCTTCCCAACGCCTGCGGCTCGGCGTCACCGCTGACGGCGATGGGTTCGACCTCGCTGAA
>SLPW01000608.1 GCA_007131755.1 Myxococcales bacterium
CCCCTCTAGCCCCCTCTCGACTATGGCCGACGGACGCCGGCGCATCCTCGACGCGGCGCGCACCCTCTTTGGACGCCACGGCTTCGACCGCACCACCGTGCGCGATATCGCCGAAGTTGCCGACGTCGACAAAGCCCTCGTCTTCTACCACTTCGACACCAAAGAAGAGCTCTTCACCACCATCCTTCAGGAATATTTCGACGCCCATCACGACGCGCTTCACCACGCCTGGCAGGCGTCGGGATCGCTTCGTGAACGCCTACACCGGGTCGTCGACGCCTATGTGGACTTCATCGTCGAGCACCACGCCTGGCCCCGCCTCATTCAACAGATTAGCTCCACTCGCCACAGCACCTTCTTTCCCGTCGTTCAACAGGGGTTCGTCCCCGTCATTCGCTGGGCCGAAGCCGCCCTCGCCGAGGTGACCGACGACAGCGGACCCCGCTCGGCGTACCACGTCTACCAGACCATGGCCGGTGCCATCGTCCACCACTTCACCCACGCCCCCATCTTCGCCGCCATCTGGGACGAGACTCCCTTCTCTTCTCACCACCTCGAGGAACGGCGCGCCCACCTTCACTGGCTCGTCGACACCCTCCTCGATGCCCTACAAACTCCTCAGTGACCTCCCCGAAAGGCTCCCATAGTCCACTGGGCCCTCAATATACCCCCAGGTACTCTCGACACCGATCGGCCAGATTATTGCTGGACGAGATCTCGACACAACGCTGAAAATGAGCCGCTGCGCGGTCGTCATCGCGGCGCTGCAACAATCGTCCCAGATAAAAATGGGGCTCCTGATAGGACTGCGGACATTTGTCGATGGCCCGCCTGAAATGTCGCTCCGCGTCTCTCTCGTTTCCCGTCGCCTCGTAGACCCGGCCTTTGTTGTTCTCTGCAAGGCACATATCGGGCGACAGGTATACGGCCATTCTCAGATGCTCCAGAGCCTCGGAGTGACGTCCCTGATGGAAATAGGACCACCCCAGATTATTGTGCGCAAGTTCCGGCGTCGTATACATCACTTCATCGAGGAGGTCCTCGAATAACTCTGCGGCTTCTTCCCACCTCTCCATGGCCATATAGACGGTGCCCAGGTTATTCTTCGCCGAGTGGTACTGGGGATCGACCCGCAGCGCCTCACGAAAATGCTGCACCGCACGGGTGTGGTTTCTCCTGCCCATATAGATAAACCCCAATAGATAATGAGCGTCGGCGTGATCCGGATCGTATTCCAGGGCCATCGTCAACTCCCGGATGGCATGGGTGATATCCTGGGACTCGAAATAGCCGGTGCCCATCTCGTAGTGCCACCGCGCCTGTTTTTCGTTTTCATCTTCCTGATCGGTGCCCGACAACACCGCACACCCCATGGCCATCAGCATTGCCAGAATCAGCGCAGCCCATCCTCCCCACATGAGGCCTCGTCTCCACCTTCGTTTCGTCTTCATATCTTCTGACTTCCTTCTGCCTTGCGTTCCGTCCCGTGTCTGAGAGTACCTGGCGCTCCCTCCCCATTTGTCACCCGACACCTGACGTACTAAACCCTACCACGCATATGACAGATTCCAAATTCGTCGTTCACTCCTCTTCCCTTTTCCCTGTCCCGTAATGCAGCTTTCACGCCGTGAAATCGAATTGGTCGTCGAAGAATTGCGCCCCTTCCTCGTGCCGTCTCGCCTTCAGCGAGTCTTCGAGGCCAATCCCAGGCGCCTCGTCCTTCAGTGGCGCGCCCCGGGGGTCACCCACCATCTGATGATCGCCGCCGAAACCGACGACACGCGCCTGCATCTGGTGGAGCGAAAACCGGACCAGCCGGCTCATCCTTCGCCATTCACCATGCAGCTTCGCAAGTGGCTGCATGGAGCCTGGCTCGACGAATTGACCGTCGACGAAGACGACCGGGTGGTGCGCTTTTATCTGCGGGCCATCGATCCGGACTGGACACCGGTCTCCGACGACGAGGCGGCACCTCGCATCGATCTGGTTCTGGTCGCCGAGCTATTGGGACGTCATCCGAACCTGATCCTCCTCGACAATGACGACCGCATCATCGGTACCGCAACGGGCTCCCTTCTGGGCCAGCGAGACGCCTCGGCAGGGGCCGAATACTCACCGCCGCCACCTCCGCCGGAGTGGGCCGACGATGAGGACGTGCGCCCGATCCTACAAGAGCTCGAGGCCGACGGAAGCCGAAGCGACGTGCTCGCCGACTATTTCCAACGCTCGCGACAGGAGCGAGAGCAGCGCGATCTTCGCAAATCGCTGTCCCGACGCCTGAAACGACGCGTCAAAAAGTTGCGTCGGCGCATCGGCCACATTGAATCAGATCTGCAGCGCATCGACGACGCCGACGAATATCGCCGCCGCGGTGAATTGCTCCAATCGGCCTATGGATCCGTAGAACCCGGCGCCTCCTCTGTGAAGGTCCCGGACTTCTACGATGAAGACATGCCCGAAGTGGAGATCCCCCTCGATCCCGCCTGTAGCCTCCAGGAGAATATCGAGCGCTATTTTCACGACTATCGCCGCCTTACCCGTGCACGCGATCGAGTGGAGTCCAGGCTTTTGGAGACCATGGAGATGCTCGACGCCGCCGAGAGCGCCCGGGAAGAACTCCAGGGACTGGAATCCGTCGACGACCTGCGCGCCTTTGCACAACGAATGGAAGCCCAGGGCATCCTCCGGCCCCGGTCTCGCAAAGGCCGTCGCGGCCCCCGACACCAAAAGCCCCTTCCCCCCTATCGCGAATTTCGCTCTCGGCGCGGCCGTCCCATCCTCGTCGGCCGCAGCGCCAAACACAACGATGCCCTAACCACCTCCGTCGCTCGCGGTCGCGATATCTGGCTCCACGCCCGCGACTGGGCCGGCGCCCACGTCGTCTTGCGAATGCGAAAAAGTGACGACATCGATGGCGAGGATCTCCTCGACGCCGCCACACTGGCGGCTCATTTCTCGGAGGGACGCCGCGACACCGCCGTAGACGTCACCTATACGCAGGCCAAATACGTGCGCAAACCCTCCAACGCCCCACCGGGACTGGTCACCCACGCCGGAGGTTCCACCCTGGGAGTACGCATCGAAAAAAAACGCCTCCAGCGGCTTCTCGACTCGGAAGTCGAACTCCGCTAAAGGCGTTGGTTACTATCGGCGCAGGGGGGGATATGTGGCTCACATCAATAGAGCCTCCCCACTAGCAAAGCGCAGTGGGGAGGTCCCCGAGTGAATACGAGGGGGGAGGGGTCCTACGCGAGATACAAAGCACCGCTATGCACCAATCAATCAATTCACGGGAAAGGGAAACACGATGGGAGACGTCGAGCCCTGCTGGGTCTCGGGGAACCTCATGCTCCGCACCACTCCCTCGACGCACTGGCCGACGTCCGTCCCGGAGTGTGGTCCTTGAGCCGATGCGCTTGTGACAGAGCCACCACCGGCGACCTGGAAGCGCACCTGCACATTTCCTCCACCTCCGTCGCCACATTCTCTGGTTCGTGAAAAGTATCGGCGTGACGTGGACATGACGTCATCTCGTTCAAGACTGGCCGGCAGGCTCGGAGCTGCCTCTTCTTGCTGCGAGCTGTCACTACCGCCTCCACCTCCCAGAAGATCGTCGACGCTACTGCCGCTGCTTCCGCTGCTGCCACTGCTTCCGCTGGTGCTGGGACTAGGACTGGGGCTGGGGCTGGGACTGGGGCTGGGACTGGGGGAGGGTCTCGAACCGCCGCTACTTCCGGAGGAGCCGGAGCCGGCCTGAGCTACCGCCTCTTCTTCGTCCTCGTCTTCGTCCTCGTCTTCTTCGGCGACCTCATCTTCGTCTTCTTCGTCTTCGTCGTCGCCGGCTTCCTCGGCCGCCTCCTGGGCCAGGCGGGCAGCCTCTGCGGCTTCCTGGTCCACCACTTCCCCATCATCATCGTCGTCCTGGTCCTGCTGGGCGACGGCCTCGCCATCGGTGACCGGTTGCGGATCGTCATCGCTCAGGACGAATACGAATACCAGCAGGCCTGCGACTCCGAGAATGAGAACGCTGGCCGCCACGGTGACTCCCACGATAAGCCCCGTATTGCTCTTCGAGCTTCCGCTGGGCATCATGGCCGGCATGGCCATGGTATTGCTGACGAATTCCTCGTCGTCGTCGTCCGATCCCCCACCCAGCGCAGCGTGGCTCGAGGCCAGTGCCTGGATGTCGATCAGTCCCGACTTGTCGCTTCCCTGGGCCTGCCCCGCTCCCGGGCCGTTGGACTTACTGACGGCCTCCACGTTGTCCATGCTGCTGAGGCTGAACAGAACGCTATTTTCGTTTCGCGCCCCCACCAGGTCGTCTTCTTCGGTTCCTCCGCCGGTGAGATCGCCCCCGTCGTCGTAACCGGCGTCGCCATAGCCGTCGTCATAGCCCCCGTCGTCATAGCCCCCGTCGTCAGCACCGGAATCGAAGGCGGCGAACATTCCGCCCTGATCTTCTTCGGCTCCGTCGTCGTAGTCTGCACTGGCCACATCGGCGCCGGAATCGTCGTAACTTCCGCTCTCCACGGCGGCATAGGCCCCACTGTGGGTCTTGACCTCTCCGTGCTCCGGCTGTGCTTGCTGGCCACCTTTATCGAAATAATCGTCGTAGTTGTCGGGACGAAATGATTCCGGATCCATCACCGCCGTGGCGTCGGCGCTTCCGAAGTTGTCGTCGTAACCCCCTCCGTATCCTCCCTGATCGCCATATTCGGACTGCGCTTCTGCACCGTATCCCTGATCATAGCCCCCTTCACTATGGCTGGAATCGGCTTCCGCCCCGTAGCCTACCTCTACGCCGGCAGCCTGCTGCTGTCCGCCCCACGAATCCTGTTCCTCCTGTTGAGCGTCAACATGCGCCTCGGCCCCGGTGACGGATCGTCCCGAGCGATCGGCGATCATCGTCGCGTCGTTGGGCCCTGCCGAGTTTTGCAGAAGGTGCATAAACTCCGAGACCGTCTCCAACATCACCCAGTCGTCGAGACCGTCCTTCCAAATATAGCTCTCGGCGTGGAGCTGGCCGGCCGTAAAATAGCCCTCCACCTCCTCACGGGTCACCGGCCCCACTCTCTCCCCGTCAATTACGACATACCACTCGGCGGCGCCCCCTCCCTCATAAGCCGAGCTATAGTCATCTACGGCCCCTTCGGCGGTGCCTTCGACGACGATGACTTCGCTGCACTTCTTGCAACGAATTTTGAAGACCTTCCCCTGGACCTTTTCGTCCGCGATGGAATACTTGGCTCCACAGCTATCGCAAATAATCTTCATTGTGGAACGGCTCCTTACGTTTGTTGCGATTATGCGGTGAGTTGATCCGGTCTTTGTGGCGATATTCGAGGTCGAGAATTTTCGGTCTTTCTAACCTATTCTCGACCACCGCCAGATACGACGGGCTCCACGCCCGTCATACGAAAACGCGCCCCTCGGGGCGCGTCTGTTTTACCGAAGCGACGGCTCTCCGGTACTCTCTTCGACCCTTGGGATAAACGACGTCTGCAGATCCAGGAGTCGATCAAATTGGGCGTTGCCCTGCGCTTCCATATGCTGCAGGTCGGGAGAGACGAAGTCACCTTCGATGAGCATATTCTCGAAGTCGTAAAACTCCGTCTCCACATCATCGTCGGCCACAGCCGTACTGCTCGCCGCCATCGCCAGCGCCAACGCAAAAACAAAACTCGACATTCTCTTCATGGCCAGCCTCCTCTCGTCACTGAATTTGCACTCTTCGAGTCGAACTCGCCATACAAATTACCAGAGGGCCATTTCCACCGTCAATCACATCACTCCATATCGATCGAGGGCCCACTTGTCGGTTATTCCTCTGCATCTTCGTCGGCGCTGTCTTCCTCGGCGCTCTCTTCGACCTGCACTTGCTCTTCCTGCTCCATCTGCATTTCCAGATATTGGATCTCCGCGTGGTACTGCTCCACCGTATCCGGATCGTCGACCAAGTCCAGGATCTTTTCGTAGTAACGAATCGCCTCCGGGTAGTCGCGCAGATGATGCTGGTTCAAGGCGATGAGCCTCTCGTGACTGGAGAGGTGGCTCGGATCACAATGCTCCAGGTAGTACTCGAACCGCTCTACTGCCGCCTCGTGCTCGCGCCGGGCAAAGGAGGTCGCTCCCTTGCCGAGGTTTGCCACACAATTCTCCGGGGCCAGTCTTACGGCATGGCCGAAATGCTCGTTGGCCCGCTCATAATCAAGATATTCGATCAGGATTGCCCCCAGATTCATGCGGCCCTCCAGATAATTCGGATCCACGTCCACAGCCCGCTGAAAATGGCTGACCGCAGCCGGGATATCGCCGTCGCTCAGATAGACCAGTCCCAGGTTGTTGAGCACGTTTGCATTTTCCTCATCCTGCGACAGGGCCCGATTGAGCACGAATTGGGCCAGCGAGATATTCTCGCGTTCCATATAGATGAGCCCCAGCGTATTGAGAGCACCTACGTTGAGGTTATCCTCGCGCAAGATCTCTTCGACGTACTCCAGAGCCCTCTGCTCGTCTCCCTCGCGAAGGGAGATGACGGCCAGGTTGTTGATGGCCGTCAGGTTGTCCGGCTGGCGGCTTACCACCTCCTCGAAGAGGCGGCGGGCGTCGGCATATTCGCCGGCCTCGGCATAGGCCTTGGCCATGGCCACGGTGTAGTCGAAGACGCCCGGATCGAGATCGCGGGCCCGTTCGATATGGGCCACCGCCTCGTCGGCGCGGTCCATCTCGCCATAGACCAACCCCAGATTATAATGCGCCTCCGCAAAATAGGGCTCCCTCTCCACCACTTCCGCCAGAATCTCCGACGCTTCCGGAAGATCTCCTTCTTTTAGAAGAGTCGCGGCCTGGTCGAACATCTCCAGCGTCTCGGCAGACATCCCCGTCTCCAGCTCCGCCTGTTCGTACACCGTAAGCTGCACCTCCTCTTCTTCGTCCACCACATCCGGTGTCGAACTACAGGCTACGACAGCAGATATGCTCACTGCCACCAGCAGGCTTACTCCCCTTCGTGGCCACCGACTTCCGTTCTTCATGGGTCGTTCCTCAAAAAATGTCTTCACGTTGGATGCAAAGCCAGCCCTTGTTACAGGCCTTTTCCTTTGTCCTCAGGATTCAGCGCCTCCCGGCGTGGGGTTCTGGCTCCCCCTCGAGCTCGTCCTCGTCCGGTCCCAGCAACTCTCGCTTATAGACGGGATCGAATTCCGGGGAGTCGCGGTCAATTCGCGGATCATAGTGCGGGTGACCCGGCTCCAGGGTCGGGTCCGGTTCCTCGGGGCGCAGGCGCTCATAGCGCTCGCCACTTCGCTCGCGGACCACGGCGAAGTCCGTCACCGGAGCGGGGGCGAAGAAATCGACCCGGTAGTGCTCGGGATCGACGCCGTCTTGTTCGGTAATCGGGAACATCGCCTCCTCCAATCGACTGATCTCGATGGCCGACAGGGCGCTCCATTCGTTGTAGGCCTGGTGCTCAATCGCCAGGCTCCAGGCGTTCTCGAAGGCCACGAGTGACTGCTCGACGAGGGGGAAGACGAAGTCGTCGACAGCCATCTCATACTCCCAGTGCATATCCTCGGGGACGTCGTCGGGAATCGGCATATCCAACAGTTCCTGAGCGAAGTCATCGTAGCTCTGTCCGATGCGGTAGGCCGCGGCAGCGACCCATTTTCGGCTCTGCATCTGGATGATCTCGATGTACATCTGCTCCGCTTCCTGCTGGATCTCCGCCTTCTTGGTGGCCGACTCCGTCAGCTCCTCGGGCGGCCAATTCAACTCCACGTCCTGGAATTCTCGGAAGATATACTCCGCCTGGTGAAATCTCGCCTGGGCGGCGGAATCTCGCATCGCTCGGCGCGTCGCCTCCCCTTCTTCGCCGAACTCCTCGTTCCACAGATCTTCGTCCTGCCACAACTCCAGGGCCCTGGTGAAGTACTCCTCGGCCACCTCACGCACGTTGTCCACTTCCAGCTTCTCAGCGATCAGGCCCAGCTCGGTATAGGTCTCCACTCTTTCGTATAGCGGCACCTCGTCGCCCCACTTTTCCAGATAGGCATTGAGCCGGTCGCGACTGGCCGCCAGATCCCCTCGCTCCTGCTCCAGCCAGGCCAGGTGGTATTCGATCTCCTGCTGATCGTCGATCTCGTCGTCGAAATACTCCAGGTACAACTCGTAGGTGGCGATGGCGTCGTCCCACTCCTCCATGGCCTCTCGAAGCGAGGCGGCGTTGAACACCGCATCATAGGCGTTGATGGGCTCAAAATCCGGCTCTTCGTCGTCCGACAGCCCCGCCATGCGGTAGTCGCGATAGTCGCGGTACTCCTCTTCGGCGAGTCGCACGAAATAGTCGGCCGCCCGGGCGAAGTCTGTTCGAGCCTGGTAGATAAGCCCCAGCTCCACGAGAGCCCGCGGCGCCTCCGGCGAATCGGCATAGTCGTCGACAACGCGCTGGAAAATATCGGCCGCCCGAGTGACCTCATCGCCCTCGTCGTAGACCACGGCGGCGTTGAACAGCGCTCCCGAGGCCAGCTCGTTGTCCGGAAATTCCTCGGCCAATCGCAACAACTCCTCCGCTCCCTGTACGTGCTCCTGGGCATCCATATAGTCGATGGCTCGGTTGTTGATCGCAAAGGCGATGGCCGAAATCAGCGACTCCTCCGGGGTCACGTCGAAGATCTCGTGCTCGATGAGGTGACGAGCCCAGCGCTCGACATCATCCCAATTCTCCAGCCGGTAATTTGCCTCCAGAAGGCTATTTCCGGCAAAGCTTGCGTAGGTATGCTCCGGGGCGTTTTCGATGATGCTCTCGTAGCGGGGAATGCAACTGTCGAAATGACCCCGGTCTCGATAGACCTCGGCGGCCACGTAGTCCACGGTGGGCGTGATGTCGTCGTTGGGATACATATCCGAGAATTGATCGCTGCCCTCGACGAATCGCTCCTCCCATTCCAACAGGGGCTCGCGCTC
>SLPW01000569.1 GCA_007131755.1 Myxococcales bacterium
CCCTGGTGGTCTTTTTGCCCTCCTTCTTGCAGGGCATTTGCTTTCCCCTGGTCATCCGGGCCGTCACTTCACGAGGCGTAGAGGCCGGAAGCGACGTGGGAAATGCCTACGCTTACAACACCACCGGCGCCATCGTCGGGAGCTTTGCCGCCGGCTTTGTTCTCATGCCTCGTCTCGGACTCCAGGGCGCCATCAGCACCGTCATCGTCCTCAACCTCCTGATCGCCCTCCTCCTGGCTATGGCTGAGCTTCGCCTGCAGCGCGACCGGCGCCGACTCTTCGCCCTCGGACTGGCCATGGCCACCTCTGTGGGCTTCTTCTTCGCCGCCCCGGCCCTTGACCAGGCCCGACTTACCTCGGGCGTCTTTCGAGCCGAGATGGCTCGCGACGTCCTCTCGCCACGCACCTTCGCCGAGCGCGATCCGGAGATCCTATTTTACGAAGACGGCCTCACCGCCACCATCAGCGTCGAGCGCATCGGCGACACCACCACCCTGAAGGCCAACGGAAAACCCGAGGCCTCCGACGGCGCCGACATGCCCACACAGGTCATGGTGGGACTTCTGCCCTTCATCCTGCGATCCGGCTGGGATGACGTCCCCCTGGGCGATGAACGGGTGGCCATGATCGGCTTCGGCAGTGGTGTCACCGCCGGCGCCAGCCTGCAGTGGCCTCTGGAGCGCCTCGACGTCGTCGAGATCGAGTCCGCCATGATCGATGCTTCCCGCCACTTCGAGCACGTAAACCACCGTCCCCTCGACGATCCACGACTTCACGTCGTCGAAAGCGACGGCCGAAACTACGTCGAATATACCTCCCGGACCTTCGACGTCATCATCTCCGAGCCCTCCAATCCCTGGATCGCCGGCGTCTCCTCGTTATTCACCCTGGAGTTCTTCGAAAGAGCTCGTCACAAACTCGAGCCCCATGGTGTCTTCGCCCAGTGGGTCCAGCTCTACGAAATGAGCCCCGACAACGTGCGCACCGTCTTCGAGACTTTTCACACCGTCTTTCCCCACGTCCAGGCCTATTCCTCGCGGCCCAAGAGCACGGATATCATCCTCGTCGGAAGCGACCGACCTCTCTCCTTTCCCCCCGAGGGCTACCAACGCGCCTGGGAGATCGACACCGTTCGACAAGAACTCCACCGCGTCGGCGTCGACTCCGTCCACCAGATCTACGGACTCTTATTCATGAACCAGCGGCAACTGCGATCCTTCGCATCCGGAGCAGAACTCAACACTGACGACAACGGTCTCCTCGAATTCTCTGCACCCCGAGACGTCATCTTCCATCGCAGGGGACAGCGATTCTTCACCCATTGGTATTTCGAGGTCGACGACTATGGCGATCCTCGTCACTACTTTGACAGCTGGCCCCCCGAGGCCGATTGGTCCACTCAGAATATTGCCGACCTGGCCAGGGCCACCTGGGTGGCAGGAAAGTCGGCATTGACCCGCGACATCCTACGCGACGCCGGATACGCCCCCGACGACGAAGCCGACTCACTGCCCGACACCCACCCCGTCGCCGAACCTCTTCGTGTCCTGCGGGCCACGGATCTATTCCTGGCCGACGTCGTCGCAGCTCACTGGCCCGAAGAGGACGCTCAAGTCCACGCCGCCATCGCCGACTCCCGACTGCGCTCCACATTGCTCGAAAGCCTCGCCGATCAGATCGACGACTCCCCGACCACGCGCTACCGCTACGCCCTGCTCCTGGCCCTGGACCGTCAATTCCGCCGGGCCCAGCGCCAGTTCGAGCACCTCCACGACACCGACGCCTACGACGACGACCCGGTCTACCACTTCGCCCGCGCCGAGGTATGGCGCATCCGACGCCGCTACGCGCGCGCCTATGACGCCTTTCTCTCCTACTCCCATATCAAAGATGCGCCAGACCCCGTCTCTCCCATTGAGTGACGCCGCCCTGGCGGAAGAGGAGGATTGAATCCTCAGCCGTCATCTCCGGCGGTACCGATATTCTCCAGATGGATCTCGATCTCCGCCTCCTGACGCAGATCCTCGACCCACTGCCGATACAGCTCTTGACGCCGATTATTCAACAGGAGCCGCTCGATCCCCGTCGCCAACTCTTCGAACTCGGCGGCACGCTCCGGACGGCGGTCCAGGACCTCTACGATATAGACCGCATAAGGGGTCTCGATGGGCTCTGACAGCTGGTTCCGCTCGAGCTCGAATGCCACGTCGGCCACTTGCTCCACGATCCCCGTGCGCCGCACATAGCCCACCTCTCCTCCGGCCCCGGTAAACTGGGAGTCCGACAAGGTCTGCGCCGCATCGTAAAACGACATCTCTCCACCGGCGATGGCCTCGTAGGTCTGGCGGGCCCTTTCGCGTACCGCCTCTCGGTCGTCCACATTCAATCCCATCCGAATCTTGCGCAAATTGACCTTCTCCGAACTCGCCAGGAAGCGCCGATTTTCTTCGAAAAACTCGCGTACTTCCTCCTTCGAGACCTCCAGGCCGTATTCACGGCGCAGATGAGCGTCGATCCTGGCCTGGAGACGATGCCCTTTCTCGGACTGCAACTGCTCGACCATCGACCGCATCCCATCCGGCGCCTGCTGCTCGTGCACACCGGAGGCCGTCGACAATAGCCTCAATTGCTCATCGAGCTCCTCCGAAGTCTCCTGTCCAGATTCATCTTCTCCGTCGGCGTTGCCCAACGCCGCCTCCATCAGTCGACCTTCGATCAGTGTATCCAGCGCCTGATCTCGAAATCTCTCGGCCAACTCTACGGGAATCTCCGCACCCAGCCCCTCTTCGACGACCTCCATCTTGGCATTGAAGGCCTCCGCTTTGATCTCCTCCCCGTCAACGGTGGCCACTGCCCCGGTGGCTCGCATCAACTTCTCACCTTCCACCTCACCAGCGCTCGCCACGCTCATCATCGCCAGGCATATCCCAACCACGCTTGCCGCGATCATCGCACCGCCCCGACGATTCCTTCGATTCTTCATCACCAATCCCGTTTTCGCGTCACGCCACTGACCTTTCACCACGCCAAAAAAAGCCCCCTTCGGATTCTACAACCGAAGGGGGCTCTTTTGAAACTTCTGGCGATGTCTTCGCCTCAATCGCCAAGCTGAAGTTGCGGCATCTGCCCGCCATGATCATGACCATGGCCATGAGGCATCTCCGGCATCGCATCCATATCCACCGTCACCGTGATATTTTCCTCGAGAATTTCGATCTCCACATCTTCTTTGAGCTCGGCGAGGAACTCCATGAAGATCTCCTGGCGCTTCTGATGGCCGAGCTGCATTTCGATCTCGGGAGCGGCGTCCTCGAAATTCGGATCACTGGCGTCGCGCTTCTCCTCGACCTTGATGACGTGAAAGCCGAACTGGGTGCGAACGGGCTCCGAGATCTCACCGGGCTCCATGGAAAAGGCAACTTCCGAAAATTGAGGGACCATTCGCCCCTCCGAGAAAAAGCCCAGGTCTCCGCCTCGCGGTCCCGTCGGACCCTCGGAATGCTCTTTTGCCAGTTCGGCGAAGTCGTCGCCGCCGGCGGCCTTCTCGTAGATCGACTGTGCCCGTTCCAGGCCTGCCTGGACCGTCGCCTCGTCGGCTCCCTCGTCGACCTCGATGAGGATATGTCGTGCCCGGACCTCGGCGGGACGGGCAAATCGATCTTCATGTTCCTCGAAGTACGCCCGAATTTCCTCGTCACTCACGTCCATCTCGTGCGTCTCGCTCAGATACATCTCCAACTTGACGTCCTTCTCCATCCCCTCCAGCATCTCCTCTTTCGTCATCCCCATTTGCTGGAGCTGCTGCTCGAACATATCGTCATCGCCGAAGCGAGACTTGAACTCCTCGAAGGCCTCCTGGACGTCTGCTTCGGTCACCTCGATGTCCACATCCTCCAAGACTCGATCGATGAGAAATTTGTCGACCGCAAAATTGAGGCTCTGACTCTTGAAATGCTCGACCATCATGGGCGGGATCTGCTGCATCGGCATTCGCTCCACCCGCTCGCGAACCATCTCGTTGAACTTCTCCTTGCCGATCTCTTCACCGTCGACACGGGCGATCGGACCGGTAGCGTAGAAGGGGAGATCCGAGTCTTCGGCGGCCTCTTCATCCTCGGCTTCCCCCTCCTCTTCCTCCTCATCCGTCGCCTCTTCGTCGTCCTCTTCCTGCGATTCCTCCGAATCGTCAGCCGGCGGCGCCCCGTCGCAAGCCACAGCTCCCATTCCGAGCAAAATGGCGAGGACGAAGGGCCACAAACGACCTGTGTACATTCCCATGGAGTCTCCTTGATGCATATCTTCTTCTTTTTCTTTCGGTGATTTGGTTCGGCGATTTCGCATATACAACCGCCACTGGTACTTGTTAGTTCACAAGAGTGTCAAGCGCGCCTATTCAGCAAATGACGACGCCGTCACTCGCCTGCTGACGCCCAACAAGTGATGTTCGCCCTGGCCGACGACCCCTGCGCGCCCCTTCCAACATCTCGATCTTTCGGTGCATTCCATCCCATCAAGGAACCAACACCTGCCATTTGCGCCCCTACTCCGATCCACCACCGAATAAGTCGAAGACGATCCCGGCCCATTGATACGAGATCCACTCCACCGCTGCCTGCAGTGTCTCCATCCCTGCCAATCCACTCAGCGGGTCCAGAAACCACACCGGGTCCAGCACCAGAGCCGTCGCCAATTGCTGCGGCCCCATCACATGAGCGATGATGATCGCCGCCGTACAGCACATCCAACACAGCCTCCCAAAGGACTGACCCCAATCGGCGCTGTCGCGCATCAGCGCCAATCCCCACGCCACCAGTGGCGGCGCAAACCCCACGAGCAACCGCGGGACGAGCTCCCAGCTTGACGCCTGTGCACCGACGGCCATAAGCGCCAGCGGGATCAGCGCCATCGACCCCGCCCCCTCCAACCACTCCCCAACCGTACGGGGGGGACGAAACCACCGATCACGCTCTGCGCGAGCCTTCATGGCCCCTTTTGCCTTTCCCCCTGCCTCGATTCCTTTTCTTGCCCCCCGACTTTCTTCCGCCCTCTTCGCTCCCATCTGAGTTGCGTCCAGGCTCAACTCTACGTCTACCTCATCGGCCTCCAACTGCCTTACGGCACTTGAAGGATGATAGTTATTCCCCTGGCCTTTTGTCCCCGCTTCCCCAGAGGAGCCTTGCGTAGCCGGCCTAACTCCCTGCCCGTCACGGGCCCGCCGCACATTGTCCAGCAGTGCAGCCAGTTGACGTCCTGACTGCACCCTTTCTTCCGCGTCCTTCTCCAGCAATTGCCATAATACGGGACGCACGTAAGCTGGCACTCGATGAATCTGCGCCAGCTCCAGGGGCTCCGAAGAAACATGGGCCGTCACGGCCTCCTTGACGTTTTTTGCCTCCACGGCCTGGACCCCGGTGAACATCTCGTACATCAGCAGCCCCACGGCATACAGATCAGCCGGCGGCCCCACCTCCAATCCCCGGGCCTGTTCGGGGGCGATATAGCGAGGCGTCCCCACCGCCATCCCCTCGCTCGTCAGATCCATCACCGATGATTCGTCGTCCAGAGGGCTCAACACTTTCGCCATTCCGAAATCCAGCACCTTGACGCCATATCCCCCCCCGACGCGGGGCGTGAGCATCACGTTGGCCGGCTTCAGATCTCGATGAATCACCCCCACCTGATGGGCGGCGTGCAGCGCCGACGCCAGTTGGCGCGTCGTCTCGATCGCCACGTCCGCTTCCATCGGTTCGTCTCGCACCACCGTATCCAGCGTCTCTCCGTCCACAAACTCCAGGACCATGAAGATCAGACCTCGCTCGGTTCGACCCCAATCGTGCATGGAGATGATATTCGGATGGTGCAGACTACGGATGACCTTCATCTCGCGCTGAAACCGGCCGATGGCGGTGGTGCTGCGTTGTTTGGCCTGAGGCGGAATGGCTTTGACGGCCACACTCTCGCCACTTCTCTCGTCCACGGCATGGAAGATCATTCCGTACGCCCCGGCGCCAATTCGGCGACCGATGCGGTAACGACCGACCAACAGATCGCCCTGACCGATCAACTCTCTCATCTGTCGATGAAGTTCGGCCACGATCTTTCCTATTTCGACCAGGGGATGACCGAGGTGAGTAGATCCATCACCCAGGCTGCTCCATTGCATATGGACTCAGTCGCAGCGGCAATCCAGCTCGTCTGAAGTGATTCAGGCCATCCGAGCATAAACCACAGGCCATCGTCGCGTAGGGACCTGGCGGCCTCGCCGGGCATCACCACGCTCAATAGCACCAGCGATATGGCCACCATCATCAATGAGCGACGGGCAAAGGGGATCAGCACTCGATGCGTAACATCCGGATAAGCGCTCTCCGAGAACAGGGCCCACAGCAGCGCCAGGCCTATCGGCAGCAGGGCCATGGCAAAACGCATTGGCCAGGCCATGATCTGCAGCGAACCTCCGACGATGACAAACCCCAACATTCCGGCCACAATGACCACGGCAATGCTCAATAACCCTCGCCACAGAATCAAGCCCTTTCGTCGCCTCTCTTCGCGTTTGCGACGCTGCATGGCCCGGCGACGCTCGGCCCGTTCTCTCTTCTGCGCACGCATCGAGTCCATATCGAGTTCCAACTCTCCCGTCGCGTCCACCCGACCACTCCCCGCGCCGGCCCCGTCACCGGCTCTCGACCCCTCTCCTCTGCGCCCCGCAGATCTTCTCAGCTTCTTTCCTCCCGGCGTCGGCGGCCGACCCGCCGACGCCGGACTCGACGACCTCCTCCCGGGGCGAATTCCGCCTTTCAACACTCCCGGTCCCGTCGGCGAAACGCTGGCCGCCAACTCCTCCTCGTCCGGCGGAGCCAGATATCCCTCTCCCGAGAAGACGTCGGAATTGCGCGAACCTCTAGTTCTTTCCCCCTCTTCTGCGTCCTTTCTCCCATTGGAGACCGTCTTCGTCGCCTCGCGATGCTTGGCTCGACCCGATTCCAACGCCTCCTCCAGAGCCGCACGAAACTCGGCTGCATTTCCGTATCGATCTCTGGCATGGCGGGCCGTCGCCGTCAAAATCACCTCTCGCAGCGGTTCCGGCAGGGACCTCAACTTCGGCAGATCCAGCGGATCATCGTCCAGGTGCAACTGAGCGACTTTGGCCACATTCGTATTCGGTACGCTCTCCTCTCCGGTACACATCTCGTAGAAGATCAGGCCCAGGCTGTACAAATCGCTCGCCGGACGGACCTCCTGTCCCAGAATCTGCTCCGGGCTCATATAGCGCGGTGTACCGATGAATTGAGTGGACTGGCGCCCGGACTGTGACTTACGCCCCTCTTCGGATTGCTCCACCAGCTTTGCAACCCCGAAGTCCAACACCTTGACGTCCACACCTTTTTTTCCGTTGCGCTTTGCCAGCATGATATTGGCCGGCTTCAGATCGCGGTGAATGATCCGGTGGTCGTGGGCTTCCTCCAGACTCTCCAGGATCTGAAGGGTCAATCGAATGGCGCGCTTAAACCCCAGCCCCCCGTACTTTTCGATCGCATAATCCAGCGGCCGTCCCCTGACGTATTCCAACACCATGTAGGGAATGGCCTCCTCCGTCTCTCCAAAGTCGAAGATCGTCACCGTACGAGGATTCGTCAGACGGCTGGCAAGGCGCACCTCGCGCAAGAACCGCTCTCCCACCTCGGGATGAGATTTCATCACGTCGGGACGCAAGAATTTCAACGCCACGTCGCGATCCATTGCCTCATGGCGAGCATGGACGACGGAGGCGAAACTGCCCTGGCCCACCAGCCGCAGCATCCGGTATTTGTCCTCGAATAGATCCCCCGCTTTCAATAAAGGTACCACACTTGGTGGAAGTACGTTGTCGCTCATCGATCTTTCGTCTTAGTATAACGCCGTGAGCCCCCATGATCCTGGGCTCCCGCGTTGGCCGGTTCAACTGCGACGCCGCAGCTTTCCTTGACCGTAGCATCCGGTGATTATTTCCTTCAACTATCGCCAACGGCGCTCATATACTCATTTAACCGATGACGCCCACCGGGCCCTCCCCCATCGCACCACCATGAATCTGCTCTTCTGGCTCATGCTGATTCTGATAGCGGTCCCCATCGGACTTCACGTTCGATCGACGCTGCAGCCCAACGCACACCAGACGACCCTGCCCGACTCTCTCGATCCGACGGATCACCGAGATTGGCCACTGTCTCCAGACGAGTGGACGCTCCAATCACTGGACTTCCTCGCCACCTCCGACCGTATCCGCGCCGCCGTGCAGTTGCGTCTCCAACCGTCGGACCCCGAGCTGCGACGTCGTTCCATGGAGATCTTCGCCCACTGCATCTATCGCCACCTCGAAGTCCATGCCATCTTCGTCGAGGCCACCTGCCCCGGCCACTCTCTCGATCGATACCTCTTCGCCGCCGACGGCCGCGGCTGGTCCGGCGACAAATACCTCTCCACCGCCTTCTCCTCTACGGCCGCCCCATAACCGGAGTCCCCACCCTTTATTGAATCCCCACCCCCGGCCGTCTACAAGACCTCCAGAATCTCCGCTGCGTTCTGAAAACGATCGGCCGGGTCTTTCTCCAGAAGCCGCAAGATGATCTCCTCCAACTCCTCGCTGATCCCCGGGTTCAACGAACGCGGCCGCGGCGGCTCGGTGTGGATGTGGTGATAGCTCAGGTCTCCCTTATAAAATGGGACCGACCCCGTGGCACATTCGAAGACCGTGCAACCCAGGCTGTAGAGATCGCTTCGAAAGTCGATATCCTTACCGATGATCTGCTCCGGCGACATATAAAAGGGCGTTCCCACCTGCTGGGTGTGGTTATTCTGATATTCCTTGAGGAATTTAGCGAGGCCGAAGTCCATCACTTTCAGCGCC
>SLPW01000415.1 GCA_007131755.1 Myxococcales bacterium
AGATGGACATCAAGGGCTTCGGCCCCAGACTCCTGGAACAGCTCTACGAGCATGAACTCGTCACCTCACCCCCCGACTTCTTCACACTCACTGTGGAAGATATGATTCCCCTGGAGAGGGTGGGACGAAAGCTGGCTGAAAAGCAAATCCGACGCATCGAACAAGCCACGACGGTGTCGGCCGATCGTTTTCTACGCTCCCTCGGGATCGACGAGTTGAGCCATCACGTCTCCAAGATCCTCGTCACCGAATATTCCTCCCTCGACGCCATCCGAGAAACAGCCCCCCAGGAATTGGCCGATCTCCACACCATCGGCGATGTCATCGCCCAAACTGTCACCGCTGGCCTCGCAGAAAAGAGCGACCTCATCGACGAGTTGCTCCAACACCTGGACGTAGAATTTCCACAAGATGGGGAGGATGAGCCGGAAATCGCCGACTCACCCCTGGCCGACAAGGCTGTCTTGTTCACCGGAAAGATGGAGTCCATGTCCCGCAGCGAGGCCAAACAACACGTCGTAAAGCGCGGCGGACGCTGTCCCTCCTCGGTCGTTCGCGACCTGGATTTTCTCGTGATCGGCGATGCCGATATGGAAAAATTTGAAAAAGGATGGAGGACCAACAAGCTCAAGAAGGCCGAGCGCTATAACGACGACGGATCCGATATTCGAATTATCGGAGAATCGGATTTCCTAGAGCTCCTCGAGTCATCCTCGGGTGCCCCGGAACAAATGGAGTTGGTATAGCGTCCTGAATCGACGCCCCCCTTTCTGTCGGGAAATAAGGCCCTCATGGGCACTGTTTTACCAGCACGCCGCTCTTTTGACTGATTTGCCACGCTCTCTGGGCCTCCATGAAACCTCTTCTGTTCAGTCTCAGTTTTTCGCTGTCCCGAGGACCGGCACAGGACACTTCTCGGCGGTCGACTTCTCTGTTACAGTCTCGAAATACAGCTCTTTTCAAACTACAGAGCCTGACGGCTCCGATCGGCCCCTCGTGGTAAGTGTTTATTTTGAAACAACTATGCTTTGTCACGCCTTCACGTGCCACGTGGTCGATGAGCAGTAAAGGTCGGAGAAGTTCAACAAAATGAACGAAACTCAAGCCAAATCACGTCGGGGGACATTTCTCGTCGTCGACGATGAACCGGATATCCTCGACGCCATCGCGCGGCTCTTTCGGCGCGACTATCACGTCCTGACCGCTCAATCGGTGAAGCAGGCACGCAAGCTCATCGAAGAGCACGATGTGGAAGTGGTCATGACCGACCAGCGCATGCCTGAGATGACGGGCATTCAATTTCTCTCCGAGCTTCGCCGCACCCATCCCCATATCGTGCGTGTATTATTCACGGGCTACTCCAATATCAGCGACGTCATCGACGCCATTAACGAGGGCCACGTCTACCGCTATATCAGCAAGCCCTGGAAGCCCGTCGAACTGCGCCTATTCGTCGCTCAGGCCTTCGAGCACTTCCGCACACAACGCGAGCGCGACCGGTTGCTCGAACAACTCCAATCGGCCAATGAACAACTCGAACACCAGAACGCACTTCTGAGCGCCGCAAACGAGGAGTTGAAGATCCTCGACCGCGTAAAGAGTGTCTTCATGGAGATCGTCAGCCACGAATTGAATACGCCCATCGCCATTCTCGTGGGCTATACCTATTTGCTGCGAAAGGAACTCGGCGATCAGCTTCCTTCCGTGGCCAGAAAGGCCTTGTCCGGTATCGATACCAGTTCGGTACGCCTGAAAAATATCTCCAATCGTATCTTCAAAATGCTCGACGACGACGGTGCCCACACCACCCTGGAGTTGGAGTGGATCGATATTGCCAAATTCGTCGACTCCCTATGCGAGCAGATCGATCCCTTCCTCGAAGAACGCGGTCAATCCCTGGATATCGATATTGGTACCGGAGCCGAGCACATCCTGGCCGACGAGGACAAGCTCCACGATCTCTGTTTGAATCTGCTGATGAACGCCATCAAATTTTCCTACGACGGTCAAACCATCGCCCTCCAGATCGCCAAGTGCAACGACGAACAGGTGGCCATTACGGTTCGAGACTTCGGCGTCGGAATTCCCGATGAGGACGTCTCCCAGATCTTTGACGTCTTTTTCAGCACCTTCAACAGCGGCCATCATTCGTCGGGCCAATTCGAATTCCAGAAGCGGGGCATTGGCCTCGGCCTCGCCGTGGCAAAGCGGTTCGCCGAAATGCACGGCGGACGCATCCAGGTGGAGAGCAAAGAGGGGAAAGGCTCGCATTTTACGGTCTACCTCCCCACTCATCCCGAGCAACCCGAAGTCTCTCCCCTCCCCCAGCGAGTTCCCTCCCACCACGTCCCCCACTGATTCACACCCGTAGAGCGGGTTTAGGTCTGTTCATCTACGTCCGAAGGAGAGGTGATACAGGTCCGAAACGGCTCGGGTTTTGTTCCCCGAACCTCCAATTCATCGACGTATTCGAGCTCGATTTGCGGATCAGGCCACCCTAGCCTGCGAAGCAATCTCGCCAATTCGCCCCCCATGCTCGTCTCGCCATCTTCACCGCTTCCGACCAATTCGAGCCGAAAACACTCCTCCCTCAGTTGGGTCAGCCGAAATCCATCGAGGGCTCTATGCTTGAATAGTCGCGCCAATTTCCAGGCGTCCACCAACTGCCCGTCGGGCCGGAGAAATCGGCACATGCGCCGGCCATCAAAATCGCGAATCGTCCATCCCCGGTAGCCACAACGACACGCGTCGAACGCCACCTGCCCACCATCCCCCATTCGATAGCGCAACAGGGGCACGATGGAGGGCCTCAGCCGAGTCACCACCAACTCTTCTTTCACCGACTCCACCCACATATCGGGCACCAGGACGTGAAACTTCCCCAAGCTTTGCAGACACTCCCATGCGATGGGCCCGGTCTCGCTCGATGCATAATAGTTGATCACCGGCGCCCTGACTCGGTCCTCCAGCTCACGGCGCATCTGCGCAGACAGGTATTGTGCCGACGACAGCACCAGCCGGGGCCTGGGTACTTCCTCTTCGCTCAGCAACCAGTGGAGACCGGCCGGATCGGAGAATAAGACATCGACATCGGCCTCTAGCAACCGACGCCGTGGCTCCGGCTGTCTCGTCGAAATGCGCACCAGCGTTCCGTCTCCCAGTGTCGGAAGCCGAGACTGATACTCCAGACCTGACGGCAGATCACATAACAACACCACCATCGGCGATTTCGGAAGTTCTACCCCTGTGATCTGGGCCCAGAATCGGACCATCGTCCACATATGGACGAGATCGTAGCCGTCACGAATGACCTGAATCGGACTTCCCGTGCTCCCCGAACTTCGCACGAGCACGGCGTCCTGATAGGAGGGAGACTCCTCGTCGACCACCGGGAGTTGACGCCACATCTTTCCCAATGTGGTGCGATCGAGCATCGGAAAGCCCTCCAGGTCCTTCATCGACACCAGATCGCGCGGCGACAATCCCCTCCTGTGCAATATCCGTCGATAATAGGGAGAACCGAAGAGACGACTCGCCAAGGTGTCCAGGTGATCTTCGACTCCCGCCGTCATTTCTCGGCGATCGCTCTCGGTATGTTGTCGACGAAAATCCAATAGCCGGCACAGCGCACGGTCGCTGCGCTCGCCATAGGTCGCGAGGTACTCATAGTCGTGTCGAAAATCCGCCCCCGGTCCCACCGTGGAGATCCCCTGCGCGCCGCCGGCGTAGCTCATCTCACTCTCGCCATCCTCGGGCCGCCGCCTTCTGCTGACGGGCCTTCTCCATGCGCACTTTCATCTCCTCTTTGCGGGCCTTCTCCGCTCGTTCGTACACCTCCAGCGTCTTTCGATAGTCCAATCGATCCAGGCGACTTTGGGACTCCTGGAGGCTCTCCCCGGACACCCCTGCTCCACACCACTGCAGCCAGCGCCGAATGCACTCCTCTCTACGAAATTTATTGGAGCGAATCATCTCTGCGCTCAGGGGCTCGATTTGATCGAAAAAGCGGTGCAGCATCGGGCGCCGATCATCCGCTGCCTCACAAAGTGCAGCCACCGTGACCTCCCGCAGTGACGTCGACGTCAACAGGTGGGCCAACATCCCCATCTGCTCTCGCCATAGCGTACCCGTCTTCTCCTCCCAGCGCTGCCAGTCCTTCTCTAGTACGGGCTCCAACGACGCCATGCGAAAACAATCGCTGACGATGGCGATGGACACATCCAGTGGAAACGGAGAGTGCAGCGGAGCTTGCTCCACTTCAGAAATGAGACCTTCCAGTTCGCAATCCATCACAACCTCCACTGACGCTCCGCATACTTCGCATCACTTTTGATACAACGCGTATAATCTCCGCACTCGCGGCGAAATCGGTCCATATCGCCCAGAAACGCCTCGACCTGCGAGCGGTGGGCTTCGACGATCTTCCAGATTGAAGCGCAATCCTCGGTTTCGATCAATCGCGCCGTGGCACCCGGAGTGACATCATTTCTCGCAGCTTGGCCTTTTCTATGCAGTTCAGCGAAATTCTGCCGGCAGCGATCCCTGTCCTGCCGTGACACCAGATGATTCACCACATAGGCGGCCTTTGAGTATAACCTCCAGAATTCCTCAAGCCTTACTTCAGCCTTGTGGCCCATCTCCGCCAATCTCATGGCGACGGCACCGTCGATCAGGGCATAAGGTCGTTCTTCATAATACCACAGGTCGAGCTCGCCCTGCCCGTTGGAGATCTGCCTGAGCGCCCGATAAGAGAGGCGATGGTCGATATGCCGCCCCACGCCCAGCGGACCCACCACCTGCCTCGGTCGAATATGCCCGATCACTTTCCTCAACCACTCCTTGATAGTATTGACGATCTCCTCGTCCTTCGGGCTCTCTCCCCAGATGATCTCCATGAAGTTCCGATGGGGCCAGGGACGAAAGGGTGCGTCCACGAAGTGGCCCCATACCAAGTCGTACCCCCCTCGCATCGCAGCACGGCACTCCTCAGCCCGACGGTATTCGTAGATCCGCTCCGCTTCGGCGTCGTCTCCGGCATGACTGAAGACAACGATCACCAACACTTTTCGGCCACTCTTTCGGAGGCTGTGGAGCGCTCCGGGACAGGAAAAGGCCACGTCATCCAGATGGGGCGACACGAAGACCGTGTCGTATACCCCCGGCTCCAGATTCTCGACTCCGACCACAGGTGAAGACTCAGCCATCGACCACCTCGGACCGAACGTAGGCCGCACCGGGTCCGAAACCCAACGTGATCACCAGGCAATCTCGCCAATCCTCCTGCTCAGAACATCTATCCAGCACCGCATAGCCCGCCAATTCGGCGTCATTGAGGACGATCACCGATCGCAACGGGGCTCTTATTGAGTCCAGGATGCGACGAAGAAGCTCCGGCTCTTGGCTCCAATCGCCATAGCTGCATGGACCCGGCACCAGGTCTTCGCCCAACTCACAGGGCAAAGCCAGGATGAGGGTGGTCACCTGGATTTCCGTTTCTCGCAGACACTTCTCGATCGCCTGGCCAACGAACTCCACCAATCTGTCGATGTGTTGATCCTGCAGTCTCGTCGATGGAAAATCGTCGGCACCACAATCCTGTACGGGAAGCCGATCCCAGGGCCGATCAAAACGCCAGACCCTTCCACTCACCCTGCCACCGTCGACGACGCCGATCTTGATCTGTGTCTGGCCCACATCGGCGACCAGCGCCGCGTCGTCCCCTCTCCCCAGCCCTTCAAGGATAAGCCCGCCGCCGGCGAGCACCTTTCTATCACTGGACAAGACCATAGCCTGAGATGAGAAATCGTTCATGAATTGCCGGAAGCCCTCGAGACGCGTCAGACCTCCCGCAAAGCACAGAATCAAGTCCGGCGCGCCCACCTCGAGCTCACGTCCGAATTGAAGCGCCTCCCTCGCCACGGACCTCCCATCTCTCCCGCTCTCGGCCACAGCCAATGCCCCCAACCGTTTCCAGCTAGGCCCTCCCTTAAACTTCACATTCCACACTTCCAGGGGCTGAATTTGGGGGCATCTGGCGCGCAAGACCTCAATCACTCCAACAACTCCTCGATGAGCCCCGCCGCCACTTCGGCGCCGTCTATCTCCGAGTATAGCGCCGCCATCTCGGTAACGGCCCGACGCTGTGGCGAGTTACTGGCGAGCATGGAGCTAAGCGCCCTTCGAACCTCCTCAGGCTTCGCATCGTCCAGGTCGAGCGCCTTCGCCACCCCCCGCCGGCAGGCGAAATAGGCCTGCATCGGTTGGTCATTGCATACCGAACTGATCAAAATGGGCACCCCTGCTGCGATGGCCTCCATCATCGAATTCGCCCCTCCATGGGTGATCATGAGGCTTGTGTGCTCCAGGAGTGCCCGTTGTGGCACGTATGGCCTGGCGATGACGTGTTCCGGCAGGGACTTCGCCCACTGCGAGGTGGCTAGAGCGCCGCAACTCATCACGAGCTGCACGTCCAACTCCCTCGTCGCATCGGCGATAAGCTGAAATCTCTCCGGCTGATGGTAGATCTGGCTTCCGAATGAGGCATAGATGAGCGGCCGACCGTCGAGCAGGTCCCAGTCGAACTGCGGTTCGTCCCCCCTTTCCACCACCTGTCGGGTCGGCCCCACCAGGTGCGTAGCCTCCGGAATCTCCGTATCTCTTCCTACGTATTCTCTCGTCGTAAATACGATATTCAGATGGGGCGACAGGCAGTCGGCGACCTTGAATACCGGTTCCATCCCGTAATTCGAAAACAGCCTGCGCCGGTCGGCATCGATGGCCTGCATATTTCGGCTATGCCGGCAATCGAGATCATCCGGCGTCACCGGGTTCAGCGACGACGACACGCAGGCGTAGAGCAGGTCATCCAGATGGGCGGCGATGATCCCCTGGTAGATCATCGGATCGACGACGAGCAGATCGGGCTCCCAACGGCGAAAGGCCTCCCGCGTCGGATCGACTTCGCCGGGCACCTGATCGATGAGCAGCGTTCGGATCCACCGCAGAAGCCTGTCGTTGTCGCGCACCAACTCCACGAGCTCCGGCCCGCTCGTGGCCAACGCCTCACCTTCCGAATCATCGGCGGCCGCCGAGGGCTCGACGTCGATGCCCAACTCCCCCAGCCTCGGGGGAGCAAAGGGCAGGCATCGCCAACCCACGTGATGCCCGCGCCGAAGCAGCTCCTGTGCTACGGGAAGAAGCGGATTGACGTGCCCCTTTTCCTTCGAGCTCATAAATAAGATTCGAGCCATCGGCCACTACCTCCGGGCTGCCTGACGAGGATCACAAGCGACGCAAGATGCATGAGCACCTGTTCCACGATTCGCAACTTCTGCGATGATAGATCCAGGCAGCGGTACTCGTCGACGAGTGATTTCACCGCGTCGGGACAAACCCTTTCGAAGGGCCCGAGCCTATGCTTCGTCAGCAAGCCTTCGAAGAGATCGGCCCAACGCCGGCGAAGCTCCTCACTACCACCGCCGGCCGGCGCATAGACCGGAACCTTGGGCTGCCAGGCCACCTCCTCTCCCACCCAGGGCTCCACGGCCTTGCGCAACGCCACCTTGCCGTAGTCCCCGGCGATAAGCGCCTCACGACCCAGCCCACGGGCCACCTCATACATCGCCAGTGACAAAAAAGGTGTACACACCCGCAGCTCCATCGACTCTGGCGCCCCTACCTCCATGGGAAGCACAAGCGGTCTGGTGACGCACTCGAATCGCAGCTTTCTCAGGCCCCAGAAATCCAGTTCTCTCCCGTCGAATTTTGTCTCCCTGACGCTCTTCTCCCGCAATATCAAACGCTCCACCTTCTTGGCGGGCACTCGCGACGCCACGAACCCCGGCTGCCCCTCTGCGTTCAAGCCAAAGGCTTCGGGCTTTCCGGCGAGTAGATCGTCCGCTCCCACACCGGAGACGAATACGTCACCCCCCTCGTCGGCCACGGCGCGAAAGAAGAGAGTTTTCGCCACCGCCCGGGCGTTGATGACCGGCCCCTCCATGAGTCGAACCGCCTCTTCGAAAGCCCCGGGGAGCTGTGACGGCTCCACCACCACTCGATGAGCCTCGAGATCGTATCTCCTCAGAATAGCTTCTGCATGCCGCTCTTCCCCCTCGTCCTGACACCCGTCACCAAGCATCCACACCCTTGGACGCACACCGCGCCTGGCCAGCAAGCAGACCAGGGTCGACGAGTCCACGCCTCCGCTCAGCCCGACGTCGATCCCTTCGTACTTCGAGCACAACCCGTCGATCTCGCGCTCCAGCACTCTACGAATTTCCTCCACCCCATCCGACGACATTCCTTCCGAGGAATCACCGAGCCCGTTCCCATTACCGGAGTACGCCCCCTTCTCGACATCCCCTCCGTCCCCATCTAGGATCGTCACGTCTCGTCGCCGGCCTTTCATCACTTCCCTTCCACTGCCACGGATCTTCGAGGTGTTCGACGTCAAAGACGGCCGCATCCTCACCTGGTCGCTCGAAGCCCATATCGTCGACCACTGCAACCTTCGCTGCCGCCACTGTTGCAGTCTATCACCGCTGCTCGCAAAGCGCGTCACCCCCGTAGAAGATCTGGCCCGCGATCTTCAGGCCGCCGGCCGCGCCGTGCGCCCACAGCTCTTCAAGCTCACCGGTGGTGAGCCACTCTTTCACCCCGATCTACTTGGCTGCCTTCAAGCCGCGCGCGACGCCGACGTCGCCGAGGGCATCCAGATGACCACCAACGGCTTCCTCATCAAGCGAATGCCCCAGAAAGCCTGGCCACTCCTGGACCGCCTCGTCGTCTCCCGCTACTCGTCGGCCCCACTGGCCGACAAACTCCTCTCCTACATCGAGGACCGGTGTCGCGAGTACGACGTGGTGCTCATGGTAAAATTTATCGACA
>SLPW01000459.1 GCA_007131755.1 Myxococcales bacterium
CCCAGATTCCGCACCTAATGAGGATAGCGAGCCCGTCGAGGCGCGCGAAGGGCAAGGAGCCGCGCCGGTCAGGGCGCAGTCGTAGCAACGCTACGTCGAGCACCTGACGGGTGATGGCGACGCAGCCCCTCGTGATGCATCGGCGGGCGCAGCCTGAATTAGGTTCGGAATCTGGGCGGTGGTCGTCTATTGCGCCAGTCGGGAGATGCGCTCCAGATAGGCGGCGTCGCCGACGTCCGGTCCTTCGGCCCGAAGGTGGCGATCCATGAAGTGCTCCAGCACCAGTTCGGCGTCGTCCTCTTCTGCGGCGTCGCCGGTGGCTCGCTCCCAGATACGAGCAGCGGCGTAATAGGCATAGACCAGATCGTCGACGAACCGGCGCATTGCCAGGCTGGCCGAGGCCATGGGTCGCTCCAGAACCTGCAAGGTCTGTTCTTGAAGGGCCGCGATCACTTCATTTAACTCCGAGGCCCGATCGGCCTCGGCCGTCCCCTGGGCCTCCTCCAACAAGCTGCTCAGATAGGCGAAGTAGCCCTCGTGGATTGCGTAGCGCTTCATATCGCGCCAGACCTGCATATACAGCGTATTATGAGTGCCCTCCCAATTTTCGTAGACGATGGCGTCGCGGAGCAGCCTTGGCAGCACCGAGAAGGTCTCGATGGCCCCGTTTCCGCCCAGGATCTCGATCCCCTCCACGCAGGCCCAGCGCGCCGACTTCGCCGTGCGCGCCTTATTGAGATTCAGGGCCATGCGAAAGAATGCCTCTTCCCGCTCCGTGACCTCCCCGGCGTCGAGGCGGTCCTGCATGGCCACCAGATGCATCGTCCCCGACAGAGTCACCTCCGTCTCGGCGCGCAAATTGGCAAGGGTCTCCTGGACCAGCGGATAATTTCCGATGGGCTGGCCGAAGGCCTCTCGATACTCGGCATAGGCCCGGGCGGTCACGAAGCTTCGGCGCATCATGGCGCAGCATCCCACGGCGTTGTACAGCCGAGAGGTGTTGATCACCAGCTCCATCATATGCTTGAAGCCCCGGCCCACCTCGCCCATATGATAACCCACAGCCCCGGCGAAATCGCATTCTCCGGAGGCCATGGAGCGCGTGCCGAGCTTGTCCTTGAGGCGTCGAATATAGAATCCGTTGACCTCGCCATTTTCCAATTTCCGGGGCACCAGAAATAGGCCCAATCCCCGGGTTCCCTCCTCGTCCAACTCCTGGACCCGGGCGGTCATCAAGAAGACGTCGGCGTCGATATTGGAGCAGAACCACTTCTCTCCGGAGATGCGCCAGGTGCCGTCGTCGGCCCGCTCGGCGCGCGTGCCGTTGGCCCCGACGTCGCTCCCACCCTGCAGCTCCGTCAAAAATTGGGCTCCCTCCAGATGCTCCTCGTATTCGGGGTTGAGAAAGCCCGGCAAAAACCGCTCTTTCAAGTCATCATCGGCCAATTCCTGCAGAACCCGAATGACGCCCGCCGTACAGGCGATGGGACAGTTGTGTCCCGCTTCGCCGTTGAGACCGGAGAGATAAAACCGACTCAGCGCGCCCATCGAGTTCGGATGATCTTCGTAGGCGGCCATCACCCCCGAGCCGTACATCAGCCGCCCCGCCTCGTGGTACGTGGGATGGTGCTCGATCTCCTCTTTTCGCGTGCCGTAATCACTCCACCTGTCGAGGCGCGGCAGGTTGCCCGGAGCGTTGTTCTCGCGAGCCAGCTCATCGAGGCGCCCCATCACCACCTCTCCGAATTCGCGAAGCGACGCCTCCAATTCGTCGACCCTCTCGGCGTCTGCGTAGTGACGGATCAGGCGCCGAAGGTGGTCATCGGCATCATAGGCGTTGGTCCGCTGGGCCTCGGCAAATGCCTGTAGCGCCTCTCGACCACGAGCCGTCGGTTCGGGAATCTCGAATGGTGAGTCATATGACTTCGTCATAATTGCTCCTCTTATCTGGATGGCTTTCGGAAAGGCGTTGTCGTCAGTGCTGGTCTCGAGCCCTCGCCATGTTCATCACCCGCCCTATCACCCACTACCTGTCGTCACAAATACCACATAAATCAAGGCCACGGCCAAAATCATCAGCAGCAGGCTCAACGCCGCCACCACCGTCATCGGCGCTACCCGCGGCTCGGAGAATCGCCTCTTGATCCCTCGGCTATCCTCGGCTCTCGACTCGTCGAAGGCCTCGAGCACCGATAGATCCGGTGAGGGGCGCTTCGGCAACTGAAGCCCCTGCGTATCCGGCGGAATATATGCCGTGGCGTCGGGAAATTTATCGCGAATTCGCCGGCTCATATTGTCCAGCCTCCTTCGCACGTCCATGGCCGATCCGGGTCGCAGGGAGCGGTCTTTCGCCAGAAGCTCCATCGTCAAATCAACGATCTCCTCCGGCACCCGCTGACCCACCATCTCCCTGAGGTTCGGCAGCGGCTCCACCTTATGAGCTCGCATCAACTCCAGATCGTTCTCCGCCGAAAAAGGGGCTCGCCCGGCGAGTGTGGTAAAGATCAACACCCCCATGCTGTAGAGATCGCTCTCCACGGAGGGCTCCTCGCCATCGACGAGCTCTGGGGCCACGATCCCCGGTGTGCCCGCCACCTGGCCCCCCTCGGTCAGATTGATATCGCGGGACAAGAGCTTTGCCACCCCGAAGTCCAGAAGCTGCACGTGGATGCGCCCGTCTCGCATCCGAGAGATCATGATATTGTCGAATTTCAGATCCCGATGGATGATCTGCTGGCCGTGGATCTCGATGAGCGCCGTACACACCTGGGAGAAGACCTCCAGGATCTCCCACAGCTTCAACTCCCCTCCGCGAAGGGCCTGGCGAAGGGTCTTTCCCTCCACGAACTCCATGACGAGATAGATAAGCCCCGTATCGTCGCCCCCGGAATCGATGAGTTTGACCACATTGGGATGCGAGATCTGAGCCACCACCTCCACTTCCAGTTGGAAACGCTCCACCAGCGAGGGATCGCGGCTCAACGTCGGCTTGAGCACCTTCACGGCCACCCGCCGGTCGATGCTCAATTGTGTGGCCTCGAAGATGATCCCCATTCCCCCGGCGTTGAGCACCCCGTCGAGCCGGTACTGTCCCCCCAGAATGCGCCCCACCAACAATTGTGGCGCGTCCATCGGCCGCGTCGCTCTGCGCCTGGCAGTGCGGGCCTTCTCTGATCCGGTAT
Source organism: Myxococcales bacterium (assembly GCA_007131755.1). GTDB lineage: Bacteria > Myxococcota_A > Bradymonadia > Bradymonadales > Bradymonadaceae > SLJM01. The sequence goes on from SLPW01000459.1 coordinate 3,183, forward strand.
CCATTCCCATAACGCCCATCGCCCTGTGGTCCACCTGCGATCGACACCACCATACCCGCTGCGGCGGTGGTGCCAAAGCGAAGCGGGCCGAAGACTTTCGTCGCCGGCCCGCAGGGCTCTACATTCTGGTTCCCATCAGGAAAGGGATCCGGTCAGGCTGGGAACTAAGCACCGTTTCCGCGCAGCACGGCACCCACGCCGCTCTCCACGGGCATCTTGTCGGAGGGGATCACCACCACGTCGCCGCCGTATTGGATCACCGTCTCGGCGATCTCGTCATAGACGTCGGCCGCAAGGGCCCTCTCCTCGCCATCGTCACCGTCGCGCAGCTCCTTGATGGCCCCCGTGGTGCGATCGTAGTCGCCCCACATCTGAGAATTCTCGTCCAAGAGCAACAGGTGCACTCGTCCCTCGACGGCGCGCCGCCCCACCATGGTGGGCTCCATCTCGGCGCTGCCGCGCCCGAAGGCCCGCTCCCAGGTCTCCAGGGCATCTTCGATGCGCTGGTTGATCTGGCGTCGGGCGATGGGCCAGGCCGCCTCGTAGATCTGCTTGTCGTTCCAGAAGTGGACATTTCCCTCGATCCCGTCGTCGGCCAGGTTCTTCAATTTGCTGGCCTGCTTGAAGATGGGATGACAATAGTCCACGGCGGCCAGGATCACCGGCCCTTCCGCCCCGGCCAGATACTCGCGAATTCCCTTCGAGACCTCCGAGAAATAGCGCAACAGATAGGCGTCGTGCTCCTCTCTTCCTCCGCCGTGGCCGTGGTAGACTGGCGAGGGAAGTCCACGAGACCCTCCGGAGTCCGTGCTGGAGCCGCCGAAGGTGTAGTTGGAGCCCGTCTGATAGTTCAGCCCGTCCTGATCTTTTCCCTGCTCCAACATCAGAGCCTCCTGAAGGCTCTTGGGCAGATCATCCAACTCCACCTGCTCCACGCCCGTGGGGCTTCCCTCCCAGAAGGAGACCTCCTTTTCGCCCACGGCCAGCACCCAATAATCGCTGGGGACGGCGATGTGGTCCAGGAGCGGCCGGGTATGAAAGTGGGTTCCCACCACGGCCTTATTTTCGAATGGAAGGGGCAGAAAATAGACCCCTTCGAAGCTGGGGGATAAAAAGACGGCCACACCGTCGCCGGAGCGGTCCCAGAAGGTTCGCTCCTCCACCATCTCACGCAACCTGGCGAGCAGGTGTTGGTAGCTGGAAGGCGACAGGCTCTCCGCCTCCTCGAGGCGGCGGGCCACCTCATCGACGTGGGCCCGAAATTGCAGCCGCAGCGCCTTATTGGTCATCTCCTGGCGCTCAATGGGCATGTAGATCGAGATCGCCGGCTTTTCCTCGACCTCCAATAGCTGGCGAAATTCATTTTTTCCAAATCGATCCATGATTCCTCTCTTCGCTGGCGCCTGATCGTTGTCGGTCTGCTTCCATTAAATTGTCGACGGGCACCACGGCCCATCCGCCCCCCACCCCCGTTTTGCCGTTGAAGTAATAATCTCCCAACTTCTCAAGACAAGTTGCCGGGGCAACATACCCCAGGTTCGCTCAACGCTCTACCCTGCAACATTCTTGCAGTTCGACGGCGCGGAAGACGCGAAGCGCTGTACACGGAGCGCTGCCTCGCGAAAGAAGAGCGCTGACACGCGGAGGCACGGCAGAGCTCACGAAGCATCACGAAAGCACGGCAAACAGCTCCGACGGGTTGCGCTGGTTTCCATGGAGAGTGGTTTCATGGAAGGGAGCACTATTTCGCAAACTGCCTACTGCCGCACGGCCCGTACGACCGGCAGGACCCTATCGTCTCCGGACTTTCGGTGCCGGACTTTCGGTGACGATGGTCTCCCGGCCATCGGCAGTCCCCGCCGCACACCCCGTACGACCGGCAGGACCCTATCGTCTCCGGGCTTTCGGTGACGATGGTCTCCCGGCCATCGGCAGTCCCCGCCGCACACCCCGTACGGTCGAGAGGAGCACAACCCATCGCCCAGCACCCAACGTCGATCTGTTTGCAGCGTCATCAGCGAGGCTCCGTGGGCTCTATCGCGGCTCCGTGTTCCAGCGCTCATTTTTCGCGCTCAGCGACTCAGCGCTCCGCGTACAGCGGCTTCGCGCTCAGTGACTCCGCGCTCCGCGCACAATAGACCCCGGCACCTTCGACCTGCCCGTTAGCGATTGACGTAATCCACGGTGACCCGGTCCTTGCCGCGCAGGCGAAGCTCCCTGTCACCGGCCTCCATCTCGAGCATGAAGTCGCCGTCCACGTTGTATTGATGGGGATTGCTCACCGCTCCAGCCACGGCGCGGGCCATGCGTCCGTAATTCTCCAGAAGATCGTGGCTCTCCACGTCTTTGCCGCGCAGCACGAAGCGCAGCCGCCCGTCGTCGGTGCTCGATTGCACACGGGTGGCGTAGGGAATGGCGTAGCCCGTATCCTCGTCGCGCTGCAGGTCTCCGAAGCGAATCTCGGCGCTCGTATCCTGGTAGACGATCTCGTCGCCGATCCCGACGACCACCCAGTTCAGCGCCCGTCCGCCGTACTCCGACGTCAGATCGACCTCTCGCCACATCACGAAGGCGTCCTCTTCTTCGTCGTAGTGGCGAAAGCGGGTAAACCGCTTCGCCAGATCGAAGGGAGCGACGTTGGTGGCCACATGATCGCCGTAGCCGCTGCGCGTACCGCGCACGTCGTGCCACTGGCCGCCCATGAAGATCCGACCCGTCACGTCTGCCCGCGGCGCCACCAGGGTGAAGCGGTAATAATCGTCGCCGCGGCGGATCTCGCCATTTCCGGGTCGCCACATCTGCATGGTCTTCTCGAAGCGAAGCTCCAGGCGGACCTCCTCGCCATTTTGATGACTGAACAGAAATGCCTCGTCGCCGTCGGCCTCAATCGTAGTTTCGGCGATGTCCAGCGAGAATTGCTCCTCATCATAGGACCAATCACCGCGACGCACCCTGGCGCCGAATTCGTAGATCTCCTGATCGGGTAGGCTGATACGCACCTCGGAGGCGCCGTATCCATTGCGCACGCCCAGATTGGTGATGGTGAGGTTGATCCCCACATGCCCCCCGCCGTCGAGGTCGACGGAAAAGCTATAGCGCTCCGTATAGGCCGTGCCGTCGCTCATGCGCGGGATCAAATCCTCCATGGACGCCTCCCCGGCGTCGACACCTCCGCCCCAGCTCTCGTCGGCAACAACCACCGAGCCCGCCGCCGCCAGGAGCGTCAACAAAAGGGCCAGGGCCACAGAGTACTTCGCCATCTGCTTCATGCCTCTAACCTCGTATGCACCCACGTTTCGGCCACGACGTCCTCAGCCTGGCTCTTCGTTTTGCCCCGTCTGGTCGGGCAACAGGACCGTCCACTCGTATCGCTCCGCCATCCACAACAGGGCGGGCAGCACCATCAACGTCGCCAAAAAGGCTCCCATCAGCCCCGCAATCGCCAGGTATCCGATGGACTGCAAGCCGGCATAATCGGTGATCGCCAGCCCCCCGAATCCGATGACCGAGGTGAGCGTCGTCATTCCCACCGCCGCCCCCACATTCTCGGAGACCTCCAGGATCGAGCCTCGGCCACGTTCGAGATAACGATGATATACATGGAGCCCATCGTCGACACCAATTCCAATGATCACGGGCAAGACGACAACGTTGAAGAAGTCGAGTTTGATTCCAAACCAGGCGCAGAACCCGAAGGTCCATATCGCCCCCAGACATAGCGGGATCAGGGCCACCGACGCCCTCAGGGGACTGCGAAAATAGAGGCTCAACAAAAGCAGGACCACCAGCAGCGAAAGGCCCAGCATATTGCGCCCGTCCTGACCTATCTCATCGAGCATGGCCGTGTAGATGAAGGACTGACTGGCGATGCGAGCCTCCACCCCGCTGTCGTCGACACTGCGCTGGACCTGGGAGAGGAATCGCCGCGCCTCGTCGCCCTTCATATGGTCGATGGCCTCGTTGACGTATACCAGATATTCGAAGGCGAATTCTTCTCCCTCGGCGGGCCGGTGCGCCTCGGGCCCGGCCTCGCGAAACATGCGCTTCGACCAGTCGGGAAGATCGTAGATCTCGATCGGCTCGGCACCGGCCAGGCGTCGAAGCTCCTCCAAGCGCCGGCGCTCCTCGTCGTCGAGCTCCTCCAGATCCTCCTCCTCCAGGGTACGGCGGATCTCCTCCAACACCTCCAGGCGCTCCTTCTGTGCGGCCTCGTCGCCGGGCATCAGAGCGTAGATAGAGGCGATGGAGCGGACCGTGTCGAGCTCCCCGCGCTCTTTGGCCTGCGATAGATGCCGATGCACCTTCTCCGCCTGCTCCGGGCGATCCGTCAGCACCAGTGTGGGCGTAGAGGAGTGCTGACCCCGAAGGGCGCTCGTATATTTATCGCCCGTCGACTTCTGCTCCCGATCGGGAACGAACCCTCCGGGATCGAGCGTTCGGCGGACCTCCAGGGCCCTTGCCCTCATCGTCCGGGCCGTCTTCGTCGCCCGCCGGGCCGCCTCCTCTTCGTCCTGACAGCCATCGTCTTGCACAACCCGCTGCCAGGGAGGCTCCACCTCGGCGATGCGCCGAAAATTCTCCTCGAATTCGAGATTCGGGATCTGCCACAGCGCCGCCGCCGTGCACAGGCCGGCCACCATCAATAATCCGGGAGCCCATCGCCCCAGATCTTCGTAGCTCATCCGGGACTGCACCGATCTCACCGCCTTCCCCTCGCCACCTCGCTCCGGGTCATGGGGCCACCTGTCGTGAAGGGTCAATAATAGCGCCGGCAACACGACCACCACGGCCAGCACCATGGCCACCACTCCCATAGCTGACACCTGTCCGAATTGGCTCAGCCCCCGAAATTGGGCAAAGGAGAGCACCAGAAAGGTACAAAAGGTCGTCACCGCCCCCATCACGGTGGCCCTACCGACAGAACCATAACAGCGCTCCAGCGCCTCCAATGCACTTCGTCCCCGCTGTCTCTCCCGGTCGTAGCCATTGAGCAGATGAATGCCGAAGTCCATCCCCAGCCCGAGGAGAATGGCGAAGACGAAGACGGAGATCGTCGTCAACTCCCCGAAGACCAAAAAGGCCGCCGCGAAGGTCCACACCACGGCCATCACGAGGGGAGCCAATACGAGGAGCACAGCCCGCTTTCTTCGAAAATACAGCGTCAACACCACGAAGATCCCCACCAGCGTAAATAGCGCCGAGCGCCACAGGTCATCGACGATCGCCCCGTATTGAGCGTCGCGGTGGGCCAGCCCTCCCCCGAATTCAAACTCCATCTTCGGATGATAGCTCGTCGGATCGAGCTCTTCTCCCACCCGGCGCACCTCGTCGAGGACCGAACGCGTCGTCGACAGGTCCGTGGAGGCCTGCGAAAAGCGCACCACCATCGTCAGAGAATATCCGTCTTCGGCTTCCAGATATTCGCGGTAATCCTGATGGGCGAGTTCCTCGTATCGCTCGTCGATCCGAGAGGTATCGATGGGCTGCTCGTCGCCATCGTCGAGAGAGACGAATCCGGGATGGCGTCGCTGTCGTTCGGAGCGCAGCCTGTCGTCGATCTCCTGCTGAATTTCTCTCAGATCCTCGACGGGGACGTAGAGAAGTTTATGGTCTTCGAAGAAGCTCTTGTCGTTGTGAAAGTGGGCCAGCGCCACGTCCGGAAGCTCCAGGAGGGCCTCGGAGTATGCGGCG
>SLPW01000169.1 GCA_007131755.1 Myxococcales bacterium
CGTCAAAACCCGAGGTAGGAGCCCAGTGCGGTAATTCTGCACGCTGGGATCTGTGCGGGGGGCCACCGGCAACGGTGGTCCCTACCGCGATGGTGTAACCTCGACCACGTTGAGTCCTACAACCGATCAAGGTGGATCACACCCGGTGTAGTGGGACGTGATCGGTTTCCGTCGGTAGTAGTTTCCTGGCCCGGGACTGGGCCGGGATCAGGGCGGGCTCGACCACACCGAGTACTACAACCGCTCAAGGCCGGCCCCAAAAAGAGAGCCCCGGATCGATGGGATCCGGGGCTCTTTGGGAGGAGCTATTTTCGCAGGAAAGGAGGTGGTTCAGCGCTGGAGTTCGCTGCTGCACTGGCAGTACTCGGCAGACCAGCCGGCGAGGTAGTCCTCGAATTCCTGGATGATGTCTTCGTAGCCGTCTTCGTTGTGCATTCCCACGTGTTCGTTGCGCGGGCCCTGAAGGTTCGGACCCTCACAGGAGCACATGGAGCGCTCCTGACAGGAAGGACTCTGCCAGTGCTCTTCGAGGATGCCTTCATCCTCCAGGTCGTCCAGTGATACGCCATCCCAGGCGGTGCCCGCAAAGGTGTCCCCACCGCTGTACCAACTCGTCCAACTGGGGCCGATGTCGTCGATGCTTCCAGAGCAACTATTGTCCATGCCGTCACATAGTTCGGGCATCGGCGAAAGGGCTTGATAACAGACAGGTTGGTCCACCTCGTAGCCCGAGACCGGTTCACAACGGATACGTCCGATGTGGCAGCGGTTTCGGGCATCTTCGGCATCTGCGACGTAGTCGATGTCGCCGTCAGCGAGATCTTCGAGGTCGTAATCGAAGTTTCCGACGTGGCAAAGGTCGTTGTTGAAGTGTGCGTCACAACCGGTGGGACATTCCCAGATCGGCAGGGGTTCGCAGAAGAGGTATCCGTCCTGACAGCCGTAGATTCCATCGGGGCATTCGCCGGGATCGGGGTTGCTCAACGTACAGGGATCGCCCTCCTGGGTCGTGCAATCACAGGCGAGCTGTGTCTTGACGTGATAGACGTCGCCTTCCTGAATCATATTGCAGTATTCGGAGGTCAGGGTCACCTGAGTATTGCTCTCTTGGCTGGGATAGTACCATCCGTGGCCATCGGCGCTGTGGTCGCGGTGATCGATGCGCAGCCATCCTTCGGCGGTCTGGATTTCAACTCTCGTGGCGCCGGGATCGTCGGGGGCCTCTTCGGTGACGTGCAGGGAGGTATCGACGGGAAAGGTGCACTGAAGGGTGTCGCTGATCTCGTTGATGATATTTTGAAATTCCGTTTGGTTGTTGGCGTGAAACGCGCCCTCACAGGAGCTTTTGGGGACATTGCCCGGCCCACAGGGGTCACCGGCCGTACAGGAGCCAGTGCCGGCAGCGGCGGCCAATTTGTGATTGAGTTCCTGGTCCGTCGCCCCTCCGAGCCCGGCCACGTATACGAGGTGGTCGTCGCGCAAGTCGCAGGCGGCGTCGATTGCATCTTGCACCGATGACGACGTGCAACAGGGTTGACCGTCGGTGATCATGACTCCACCGGAGGAGCGCCCGGCTTCGTTCATACTCTGGCTACTGGCGATTTGATTGAATGCACGATCCGTGGGTGTCACTCCCCAGGGAGACTCGCCGTCCAGTGACTCTTTGATTTCATCGTAATTATTGTCGTCGGAGACCACCGATTCGGTGGCCGTGCTGCTGTAAAAATATCCCAGCCCGAAGCGCACGAATTGTTCTTGAGCCTGGACGACGTTCTTGATGGAGTTGACCGCCACTTGCCACAGGGTCTGATTACCGCTGTCGTCTCGAAGCGAGCCCATGGAGCCGGAGCGGTCGAGCATCATGAAGACGTTGGGAGGATCCGGATCTTCGATGGCCGTGATCTTTTCGGCGCTGCAGGAGGGATCGAAATTCCAATTGGCCATGGCTTTGGTGGGAATCAACATCAGCAATGCGACCAGGACCATCGCTGCCACGGCGAGCTCTATATGGCTGTGGACGAATCTCGTCTTGCGTCGGTTTTTCATCATTGGCCTCTGAGATTTCATCATCGCCTCATTCATCGAATTGTATCCAGGTCGCTTCGCCATCGCTCGCTCCGAGGAGGTAATGCCGATTGCAGGTGCTGACAGGATGCTACTGCACCTCGATCGACAGGTCGAAGTATTGGTCAAAATCAAAGAAGGTATCTACGAAGACGAAAATCCTATCTTCATCGTCTACCTGGTAGCTCGAGGTCTGTTCGCCGGCAGAGACGGCGAGGCAGGAAGCAGTGCTGCTGCAATCTTCTTTGAAGATCACGCGCAATTGGTCGGGGTGTTCGGCATCGACGGTGACGACGATTTCGTCTCCCGGTGAAAGGTCGTCGACTTCGAAGACCAACTCTCGTCCCCAGCTTTCGGCGGGAAAGTTGGGATCGTCGTCGATGAGACAGGTGGCGTTTTCTTGCTCCTGCTCCACTTCGTCCAGGCTGTTGTGGTTGGCGAAGTGACCCAGGTTTCGACCCTCCCAATGAAAATTGGTCGTCACGAAGATGGGATCGTCGCAGGAGTCGCCAACGCAACGATCATTGACGCATTGTCCGGAGGGGCATTCTGCGGAATAGACCCGCACAGCGTCCGGAGAATATTGGGTGACATTGCAGACCTCGATGGTCGACTCGTCGATACAACTGCCCGTTTCGAAGTCCTCTGCGGGGCAGGTAGGAAGCTCTTCGAATTCCAGGTGCAGTTCGAAGGATTCCTGAGAATTGTCCTCCAGTGGCTCCAAGAGCAGAAAATAGGTCGTTCCCGGCTGCAGCGGAGCGTGCACGGTCTCGACACTACAGCCGAAGTTGAGTGCGTCGTCGTGACAGGAGCCGATACGCAGCTCTCCTGCCATTCCGTCGGCGGTCACGACGAGTTCACCCGTTTCCAGCGGCGGCGTTTGAAATCGAAATAGGGCCACATCTCCGTCGCCAAGTGCCTCGTCGCAGTGAGTGTGGAGGTTGTTGTCGAAATCATCCATATCGATGTCGAGAGTGGTGTCTTCGCCCCACTCCAATACACCGAGGGCCATCATCGGACCGCAGGGGCCGGAGATGAGCTGGGGGTATTCCTCTTCTCCATTTCCGGTGTCGGCGTCAAAATCCGTATCGGGATCTTCGCTGACGTCCGTGTCCGCTCCCACATCATCGACTTCGTCCACATCCGGTTCGCCGCTGGTATCGGCGTCGTCGATATCGTCGACGTCCAGGCCGGTGTCGGGGTCTTCCTGACTGTGATTTCCGCCGGGAAGACCATTTTCTTCATCCGAGCAGGCGCCCAGGACCAGCAAGGCCGAGACAAGGCCCACCAGAAGCGGCGTCATTTTGTGGGTGACCATATTCATCAACTGCCTTTGTTTGGAACTTGTACGTTGTGCTGCGGCGTTCGAAGCGAGAGCAGCGTGCAAGCTGCGCCGGTCTTCGACGATCAATCCACGATATCGATCATATAGGTGAACTCTCCGGAGTGAGAGCTGTCGCGGTTGAAGATCAGGTAGAAGTCCCCGTCGTCGACAACGGTCCACTCCATGACCTGGCCGTGGCTCTCTCCGTGGAGGCATTCCAGATTTTGCTCGTCGCAATTCTCCACGATGGCGAAGTAATTGGTCTGAGCCGTCGTAGATCCGTCGGCGATGACCGTCTGGCCCTCTACCAGCCCGGGGAGGAAGAAGACCATATCTCGACCGTCGGAGATGGGGCCTTCACTGCCCATGATGTCGCTGGAGCACTCGGGGTGAGGCCGAAAATCGAAGCTGTTGGTATAGGGGCGAGTGGTGCCCTCGACGGTGATGGAGCCGGTGACTTCGATGGCGTTGTGGCAGCCATCGCCGAGACATTCGTCGTTCTCACAACCCACCCCGCAGGTCTCGGGTTCCTCGTGGGTGCCGAGGATGCACTGGTTGATGGTGACCCCCTGGGCGTCGTCGGCGTCGCAGCTCCACAATCCCTTGGGAGCACAGGCCAGAGCTTCCGTTTCTACAGAGAAGTCGAAGGGCTGAGTCACCGCGTCGTGGCGAGCCTCGACGATGATGTAGTAGGTGGTGCCCGGTTCGGCGTCGAAATCGACGGGGTCGTTGGGATAGACGTTGTCGCAGCCGCCGGCGCCCACCGAGGGGAAGCGGTCGACGGCGGTGCCGGGATCGCTACAATCACCCTGTCGGATCTCCATGATCAGATCGCTGTCGTGCTCGCCGAATTCGATGAAGATGTCCATCGGCTCATCGACGCTGAATTGGAAGACGGCGTTGCCGCTGTCGGCGTGTGAGCATGTCGGATCTTCGGTGCTCGGCTGATCGGAGGGGTCGGCGCTGACCGAGAAGGACTCGCCGTCGCTCAATTGCCCCAGATCTTCCGGTTCCACGCAGTTGTAGCCCGGGTCGGAGGGGTTGTCGACGCATAGCCCCGAGCTCTCTTCGCAGTGCTGTCCGGCAGGGCAGGTGACATCCTCACAAAGTGGGGTGTCCGTGCACTCTCCGGAGCGGCATTCAAAGCCCTCGTCACAGTCGTCGTCGTTTCTGCATTCGGCGCAGCTTCCCAGTCGACAGACGTCGTCGCCTGCGCAGTCGTCGTCGTCGATACATCCCACACAAGATCCCTGATCACACCGGTCGTCGCCGTCGCAGTGTGCATCGTCGACGCAGTCGACGCATTCGCCGTCTGGATCGCAGTAGCCGTCGTCACAATCGGCGTCACTGTCGCATTCCACCCCGGGGGTGGGGCCGCCACCACCTTCATCATTGCTACAAGCTCCCAGTGCGAGCCCGACGAGAAAGCAGCACAATACGATGCCAGGCCATTTCCATGGTTTATTCGTAAATTCGATCACGTCGCGTCCTCGCTTGTATTTACCCTGGAGTGGTTCGCTGAACCTTCCCGTCCCCATCACCGGCTTGGACGGGCTGCCACCACGAGCGCAGATTCAAAGCAGCCTTACTGCGCAAGAGCGTAGCAGTCTCAATTTTAGGTTACAAGTTATAGCCTTTGCCAGAACCCATAATGCCTGGCGAAAGCGAAAGTTTCACCTGTGGTCGGCACGAAGAAAGCAAGAGCTATGCCGCTCCCCCCGGAGGTCTGCGGCGTAAACCAGGTTCAACGATGAGGGTCGCCTTCCCGTTGGGCGATCCCCGTAGTTCGTCGATGGGGATCGCCCTGATGGGCTCCCCCGACGAGGTGTGAAAAGTTTTCGTAGATCGGGAAATTTTTCAGACTTTCGGGACTAAACCACTCTTATTTGGCAAACCGGAGTTCTACTTACGCCAATGTGGGGGAGCAATCCCATCTTGGTGTGTACAAACCCATCCCCATATCTCCATAATCCCCAGCATCTCCCTTGCTTTTTGGATGTCGCCGTTCTCAAGAGCACCCCGGTTCTCGAAGTAAATTTGCTTTAGTCCTGATCCTGGGGCGGCGCTTCTTCCTGTTCGTTTTCCGCTGACTCTCCCCGGCGTTCGGTCCAGGAAATTCGGTTCTCCACGATCTGTCCGATGGCTCTTTCGTAGTCCGTTCCTCCCAGGGGCATTCCCTCTTCGACGTGTTCTGCGTCGGCCAGATAATCGCTGAAGCGAAGGGGGAGGCTTTCGGACATTGGAAAATTCAGGCTGTTTTGAAGGTGGACGTGCAGGTGGGGGGTCTGAGTTCGACCCGAATTTCCGCATTCTGCGACGGGATCGCCGGCCTCGACCCGATCTCCCGTGCTGACCTTGATCGACGAATTGCGAAGATGGGCCATAAATAAATATTCGTCGGGGCCGGCTTTGATGACGACGTGGTTTCCGAGGATGACGTTCGGATCGTATTCACCGGGGGGATGATCCCGTTCTGATCCCAATAGCTGAACGACCTCGCCAGAGACGGGAGCGCGCACGGTGGCCCCGTAGCAGTGGTGATCTTCGAGGTTGCTACCGTCACCTTCGTAGCGATTGCCGTCGACCAGCGGGGCGAAGTCGTAGCCCCAGCGGTGGGCCATGGTGGTCAGGTGGTAATTTCGCTCCTTGTCGTCGCCACCGGCCAGGGTGACCCACTTGCCATCGAAGGGCAGGTGGTATTCGTGATCCGCCGTCCAGTCCCCTGTGGAGACGGGGGCGGGAAAGAGGGAGACGTTGCCGAGAAACCCCACGGTCAGAAGGGAGCCGAAGGCGATGGTGCGGGAAAGCCTCCATACGGGAGGACGGAATAATGCCCGGATAAGCCCCCAGAACATCATGGGCATCGTCAAGATCCCCAGCATGGAGATCACCACGGAGTGAGCGATGACGCTGGTGTGGCCGAGACGCATAAAGGCCACGGCGTAGGCCAGCAATTGTGCGCCCAGAAGCCCGACGCCGATGATGGCCCACAACTCCCAGCCGTCGTCCTGGGACTTGAGCCGTTCGTAGAGTCCGCGTGGCTTTTGTTGGGCTTGCTCTTCTGTCGTCGATTCTTCGCGCGTTTCTTCGCTCATATTTCGTACTCACTTCGCTGCCGCCGACGCTCGTCGGCTGACCGTTGATTTTTCGGGCGCCACCTCACCACTCCCGCGTTGCGGCGTCAACCTTCCGCCTTCTGTCTTCTGACGGTTGCCGCTGTGCCTTCAGGGCTGTTATCCTTGCCGGGTGTCTGATTTTGACCCGCGCAGCGCCGAGGGGTGTCTCGTCGCTCGACGTCATTTATTTGTCCGTGAGACTTTATATCTATGCCCGTCTGTCCCAAATGTCGCCAGACCGGACCCGAAGTGGGGGCACCCTGTCCGCGCGACGACTATTATTTCGTCGAGCCACAGGCGCTGGAAGGGGCAGGACAGGACCGGCGCCTGGGAACTCTGGTGGGCGATCGCTTCATCATCCTCGACCAGATCAGTCAGGGCGGCATGGGAGCCGTATATCGAGCGCTGCAACTACCCGTGCGGCGTCAGGTGGCGCTGAAAGTATTACGCGCTGAACTCGAACAATCACACAAAGTACGCAAGCGTTTTATTCGCGAAGCCCGGGCGATCTCCCAGTTGTCGCATCCCAACGTCATCACCCTTCATGACTTCGGGTTCGACGAATACGATCAGCCCTATATGGTCATGGAATATGCCCCTGGCGAGGAGTTATGCGATTGGGCGCGCGACGAAGGGGTCACGACCCGCAGGCTCGTCGACGTGGTGCGCCAACTTCTTTCGGCCCTGGCCGAGGCCCATGCCCAGGGGATCGTCCACCGCGATCTGAAGCCCCAGAACGTCATCGTCACCCGCACCGGCCAGAATCGGGATTTTCCGAAGCTCTTGGATTTCGGCATCGCCCGGCTGGTCAATAGAAAGACCACCCAGGGGTTGACCGCCGATGGAGAGGTCTTCGGCACGCCCCATTATATGTCTCCCGAGCAGGCGCGAGGGGCTGCAGAGGTGGGCCCCGAGTCCGACGTCTATGCAATGGGGGTCATCCTGTACGAGTGCTGTACGGGAGACGTACCTTTCGATGCGGACAGCCCCCTTTCGGTATTATTCATGCACCTCAACGAGCCGATGCCGGAGCCCGTGCCTCGCCAGGGATTGGATCTTCCAGAAGGGCTGGCGCAGGTGATCTACAGGGCCACCGAGAAGGAGGCTGAAGATCGCTACGGGGACGCCGGAGAAATGTTGGCCGCTTTTGATGAGGCGCTGGGGCTGATGAGCGAGACCGGCTCCTTTTCCTTGTCCGGACAATTTCCGTCGACGGCCTCTGCCGATCAGTCGGCGCCGTCGGAGGACGATGAGGTCGCTCGGGCTGCCACGATGATGATGGACGACGATCAATGGGGGCTGGAGGTCGTCGATGATGGACGTAGCGGAAGTACGCTGCGCTCCCATCAATTCGACGACGAGGATGAAGCAGCCGAAGAAGATTCCCCACCGGCGTCAGCCGAAGCAGCGTCGCCTCCAACAAAGACTCCTTCCTCGGAGCCGGTGAAGAGCAAGGAGTCGTCGTCGCCTCCCTGGGGACTGATCCTCCTGGGTGGAGGAGTCGCCGCCATGCTCATCATCGGGATCGGCGCCGTCCTATTTGTGGGATTGAGCGCAGCAGACGACGTCGACGGCGGCGAAGAAGCCGGCGAAGAGCCTCAATTGGCCGCCGCTGAAGAGCCGGAAGGGGAAGAGGGCAGTGGCGACGACGAGACGACTTCTGCTGAAGCCGATGGCGAATCGGAGCCTGTGGAGTTGAATGAAGGAGACGTGCTGGCAGCCGCTGAGGCGGATGAAGAATCGGAGGGTGAAGACGAGGAGGACACAGACGCCGCAGAGCCCGACGAGGACCGCGTCGAGCCCGTCGGCGCTGCTGGCGACGACGGCGGGGGGGCGCGAACCGGGCAGATCGATACTCCGGAGGCCGAAGAGCCGACCCCGCCGGCGGAGAGTGCACAGCCCCCTTCAGATGAGCCCGCCGATGAGCCCGACTCACAAGAAGCGTCTGAAGAAGAAGAGGACGACGCTGAGGAATTCGAGCCTGGCGTTTTCGAGCGTCCCTCTCGTTCAGACGACGACGGACCGACCAAATTTCAACGACCCGGTCAGATCGGGGAATCTTCGAATAATGAGGATTGAGCCATGCAAATTCGACCAGGGAAGATTCTGATCTCCTCACTCCTGGCTCTGGTTTTATTTTCGATACCCCAGGTGGCGTTTGCAGAGGACGAACAGGACAGCGAAGCGTCACGCCAGAAGGCCGCCGAGTACTACCAGGAAGCTGCAGAGCTCTATATGGACGGTCAATTCGATCGGGCCGCCGAGCTTCTGGGGTTGGCCTACGAGCACGATCCGAATCTCGTCTATCGCTACAATCAGATCCTGGCCTACCAGGGCCTGGGAGACTACGA
>SLPW01000458.1 GCA_007131755.1 Myxococcales bacterium
GGCGACGAGCACATGCCTCCTCCTTCTCCTCGCGAAGTGGAGATGCCCTATCGCAGCCTCGTCGACCGCCTCCATCAGCTCTTCTCCGATCTCCAACTGAGACAACACCCAGCGGAGAGCTCCGACAATATCAACCTCAACCCCTTCGAAGAGCGCGAACAGACCTCCGAATTCCGTGCTCCCTCGGCGCACTCCCCCCACACCGATTCCGCAGGACACCAACGCTATACTACCAGCGACTCCGCCTCCACCACCGTGCGCTATCCCCCGCGCGACGACGGCTGGCGCCTGTTACAGCAACAGCTCAATCATATGACGGATCTGTACAACGAGGTACGCGCCGACATGCAAAACCTCTTCGTCCAGACCCGAAAGGAACTGGCCGAGCGCGATCGCTACATCGAACAATTGGTGGACACCTTTCACCGCTGGCGCCGCGACGATCTGGAGCACCGAAACGCCGCTGCGCAATCGACCCCTCGCGAAGCTGCGCAATCGACCCCTCGCGAAGCTGCGCAATCGACCCCTCGCGAAGAGGCGATGCCCACACAGCGATTCGAACTCCCTCAGGAGCAGCGCTTCGATCGCACACCGACGACGATCTTCAAAAAGCCGGGGGGCAGCGACTTCTCGTTCGGTGACTCCGATGATCTGGGCGATGCCTCAGACGACGATTTATTTGCCGACGCGCAGTCGCTCAGCGAAGAATCGTCGACCCCGGTGGAGGCAGTGGAGACGGATAATCACGCTGAAGGGGCCAGCGACGAAGAAGGGATAGGCGACGAGATCAGTGATCACACCGCCTCGGATCAGGCCCCGGAGGACGACCCAAAAGACTCCGGTGCAGATCGAGATACGAAAAAAGACGAAGATGAATCCACCGAACACTCCGCCTCTGCGGACTCCTCTACCTCACACGGTGCCGAGGTGGAGACCTCTACCGAAGACGATTGAATCCACCTTCGAATCCATCTTCGCCGCCCGGACTTCGCCCCTCCATCCATGGCCGCCGTCTTCCCGCTGAGTAGTCATGAAATCAATCTCACCCACCTGCCGACTCGCCACTGCCGCTGCCTTCGTCATCGTCCTCTTCGCTCCCTCCGTGCTGTACGGGGCGGGCTTCGAAGTCGGCGAGCACACTCCTCGGTCCACAGCCCGTGGTGGAACGGGAGCCGCCAACACCACCGACCCCTCAGCCGTCTATTTCAACCCTGCACTTCTGTCCCAGGCCGGCGACTCCCAACTGCTGGTGAGCAGTAATTTTTTACGCCTGAGCGCTGAATTTCAACGCGAAGACTTCCACCCCCCCTTCAGCGATACACCTCAGAACTTCGACCGGGTCGAAAATCAGCACGGCATTTTTCCCATCCCCTTTTTGACGGCCACCTTCAACCTGGGACCGGAGAATCTCTCTTTGGGAGCCGGTGTCTTTAGTCCCTCGGCCTACGGAAACCCCTGCTGGGGCGCCCTGGAAGATGGAGAGTGTCTGCCCGACCGCAACGGAGCCACCCGCGGTATGGCCGTGGAGACGGATATGATCGTCGTCTATCTCGGAGCTGGAGCAGCCTACCGCTTCCAGTTGGGAGACGAACGCAGCCTGGACGTCGGCCTGACGGCGGCGCTGGCCGCCCAGAATACCGACTTCGCCGTCGTCGCCGACGCAAACCTGGACCGCCGTCCCCCCTGGCGCGAAGATCCGGACAACGAGGTCTTCGTGCGCGGTCAGGATCTGCGTGGATTCGCTCCCACGGCCATTTTCGGCCTCGCCTATACGGACGGCCCCTTTCGCTTCGGCGCTTCCTTTCGACCTCCCATTCGCTGGGAATTGTCGGGAACCGCTGATGTGGAATTCTCCGAATTCCTTCAGGGACTGGAGACCAGCCTCACCGACGACGGGATGCAACTCGACACCTGGCATGCTGGATCGCTCCGCCTCGGCTGGGGTGTCGTCGGCGGCCAACACCCGGCCGACGCCGATCGACCTCGCTGGGATCTGGAGATGAACGCCGTCTGGGAGAATTGGTCCCTCGTCGACAACTTCCGCCTCGAACTCGACGGAGACGTCCAGACCGCGGCCTTCCAGACCTCCGAGGGCGACAACGTCACCATGAGCCTATATCCCGTCTATCAGCCCAAGGGCTATCAGGACACGCTCAGCCTTCGCACAGGCTTCAGCTACGGCGTCAACTCCTGGCTGACCGCCCACACCGGAGGATTTCTGGAGTCGGCGGCCCAGCCCCTGGCCTATACCTCGGCAGACTTCGTCAGTTGGGAGCGCTACGCCGCAAGCGTCGGCGCCTCCTTTCAGATCCTCGACGATCTGGAATTCGACGTAGGCTACGCCTTCATCTACTCTCCCGGTCGCACCGTCTCCAATGGACGAGTATACAACCCGATTCCCATGAGCTCCTGTCGGGGACCGGACTACGACCATGAGGGCTGCGAAAACCCCGGCACTCCGCCTGGAAACCCCCAGAACGAGGGACAGTGGAACGCTCATTTCCAGATCTTCAGCGCCGGTCTGACCTGGAATTATTGATTCGACGGATCTCCGCTTTCGACGACGGCCAATTCTTATGAGCAATGTCCACTCCATCCCCTGCGCAGACGACGCGCCAGCAGGGATTCTCGTCTTGGCCGAAGATGGCACCATTCTTCGAGCCCCTCTTTTCTTTCGCCGGATTCTCTTTCTGGAACAACGCGATATCACCCCTTCCATCTTTCATCTCTTCGATCCCTCCGACCCTCCCCATCTGAAGCTGCATCGGATCTTTCGCCACGCCTACGGTGCCACCGAATACCATCTGTCCGTCGAGGGACTATTCGGAACTCGTCATGGCTTTCGGTATTGGCCGGTGCAGATTCCAGACGACGAACCTCGCGCGGGCTCGGCCTTTCTCATCGTCGACGACTCCGCCCTTCTACAGAGTCATGACTGGAATTTCCGGCGCCTGCGCCGTGAGATCCTCGATGACCTCCGATCTTCGGTCTCCAGCCATTTCAAGAATCGCCTGGCCACCCTTCAACTTCTGGCCGAGACCGTGCGCGATGCTCCGGAGATCGCCTCCGAGTCGGCGCCCCGTATGGTCCGTGCCGTCGAGGAACTCAACGCTGCGATCAACAAGGTGATTACGGGCATCGCCGACGCCGAATCCCCTACGGATTATCAGGATTCACCGGTGCGCATCACCGATCTGCGCACGGTCATCGAGACCTGGGGAACCGGTGACGTCTCCGTGCGTTGCACTCTGGAGGACGTCTCTCCTTCCACGCTGATCCCCGCCTCCTCCATTGAGAGAATTTTGCTCCCTATCATCGAGAACGCCACCGACGCATCTCCCACCGGCTCCACCGTCGAGGTCTCCATCGCCGAGATCGACGAAGGATTTGCCCATTTTCGGGTCGTCGACCAGGGGGAGGGAATGAGCGATCGGGTGCGCTCGAGGGCCGAAGACCCCTTCTTTACCACCCGCACCAACCAGCTCGGCCTGGGCCTCGCTCACGCCCGGCAGGCCCTGCGCGACGCCGGCGGAGAGTGGACCTTCGAGTCCGGCGCCGATCGAGGCACCCGGGTCAACCTGCTGCTTCCGGTCACCACGGCGTCCCAGCTTTTTCGCTGAACTCGACTACACCAGCGCCTGCAGGCTCTCGTGCACCCGCCCCAGATGCTTGCGCATCATGGCCTGCGTAAATCCCACCGTGGAGTCCGGCTCCGTGACCACCAGCCATAGAAAGCCCGTCTCCTCCACCGGCGTCGACAGATAGACGGCCTCACGGCTCGTCAGCACCATCTCCTGGACGTCCTTTGCCTTCGACAACTGGCCGGCCGCCTCCCTGCCCAGACGATACAGATCGGTGTGAAATGCATCCGTTCCGGCCGCATTGATGGGATCGCCTTGAGAGTTGGAGGCCAGTGACAACCCCGTCCGAGCATCGATGACACTCGTATGGAAACATCCGGGCAGTTCACCGGCCAATTCCTCCAATAATTTGTGCAACGGTAGGCTCATCACATTCCCTCTTCGTCTTGCCCGTGCTCGAATTGTCGCATCAATACCAGGGCGATCCCCAGGCTGACCTCCCGCTCCACCAGAACGACGTGAATCGTCGATCCGTCCTTTGCCAACCTCATAAGTAGATATTCTTCGGGCAATACCAATTGTACCTCTTCCAATTCGTCCCCATCGCGCAGAGTGGTCACCGAACGCTGGGCCCTTGAAAACAGATTTAGCGCTGTGGACGCCACCTTCGCTCGATCTATGTCGGCGTCACCGTCGACCTGAATCCACTGGACCAACTCCCCCCTGCCCCTACTGAGCAGCCCCGTGGCCCTGACCCCTGGGCACTCCTCTGCGAATTCCCGCAGCGCCGACGCCCCCTCTTCTGGTGGTGCGGGCGAAGAAGCTTCCGTCGACTCCGGCTTGCCGTTGAATGTAGGCGCCGCAAAGAGGGCAAACTCTCCGCTCTCCTCGGTCTGCTGCGATCCCGATGTCACCGCCGTCATTCCCGGCGACGTTCCGCTTCGCTTTCGCCGCCCCGATTTAAACTCCGACTCTTCCACGGAAGCCGCCGTCTCGCTCTCCTCGGCCAGCGCCGTTCCCGGGGCCCGGTGTCCGAGGGCTGGCGCGACGGAAACGTCGGCATCGTCATCCAACTTCGCCGCTTCCAACACTTTCTTCGCATCGAAATCCGTCACCGTCTTCATCTCAGCGATGCTCATATCGGACTCCGCCTCCCCGTTGAGCTCCGCCACCCCTTCTTGCGAGACGGGCTCCGAGACGTCGGACTCGATATCGCCTTCGTCGGCCTCGTCTCTTTCCTCGAATTCTGTTGTCTCTTCATCAACCTGGAGGTTCTCCTGGCTATCCTCCTCAGGGGGTTCGTCTTCCCTTTGGGCAGAAGCCTCCTCCAGAGCCGCTTCGCTTGCGCGCGAGATCTCCTGGAGCTCTTCCTCGGAAAACAACATTGCGCCACTGGGCTCCTCTTCGATTTGTCCCTTCTCTTGTTCTTCCTCAATGCCCTCTGCTTCCGTGACGATCGACGCCGCTCCCATGCCAATGGGTGTCTTCGTGCGGCGCGTATTCTCGGACTCCTCTTTCTCCTGGGCCTTTTCCTTGGCTTCTTCGCGTTTCTTCCGCGTGCGCTCTTGCTCTCGCTCCAACCGCTGCTCATCGGCCCGCTTCACTCCCTCGAGCAACAGGTCCTGCCAGCCGATATCAATGGTCCGCTCTCCCGATGAGAAGTCGGACTGCATGAAGATATCGCCCTGGCGTAGATCAAGCATCTCGTACACCGCCTCCGGTCCCACCGTCCCGTCGAACTCGGCGTGCACCACGTCTCCGGCCTCAAAGACAATCCGTCCCCGATGATCGCGATGTTTTAGGTGCAGCAGGGCCGTGCGCTTGGCCAGGCAGAGCATCTGGATGATATCCGTCAACTCCAGATCGGAGAGCACCCCCTGAAATCCCTCCTTTTCATTTAGGATCTCAAGGACCGAATTTCGCAATTCATCGACCGTAAAGGGTTTCTCGATATAATGAGAGATGCCGATGCGCTCGGCGAAATTCTGGATTCGATGGGTGCCGAAGGCGGTGATGATCATCACCCGGGCATCGGGAACCTTCTCTTTGGCTCGCAGGATCAATTGAAAGCCATCGACCTTTCCCGGCATCTTGATATCCGAGATCAGCAGATCGATGGATTCCCGATCCAGGATCTCGAGCCCTTCCTCTCCAGAATCGGCGGTATGCACCTCGATATCGTCGCGATTTGGAAAGAGGTTGCGCTCCAGCGCCCAGAGCAGATGTTCCTCTTCATCGACAATCAGTATATGGTACATCGTCTCCGTGGGCTCCCAATGAGTGGTGGTCGCCGGTGATTCGTCGCTACGACAGGGTCGCCCCCGCCTTCAGCAGCACCTGCGCCGGCAATTGCCTGAATTCGAACACATCTTTTCCTAAGTCATTCGCAAGCTCGCTTACCGCGCCGTCGATGATGACCAACGACTCGCAACTCGAAGATTCGATGGCCTCGACGGGCGGGCTCTGTGAGCGCGCTAACGCTTCTGCGGCACCCTATATAATCATGCCTGCTGGCCACCGACAAGCAACAGGGCCGTCAAGTTTTGTGGCGCTGTGGTTTCCGCACTTTTGGGCGGTCATCGCCGTCGCCTTGAGCCTCACTGGATGCTCCTCACCGGCTCCTTCCGTCCTTGGCGAAGACGAGTTTGTCGGTCGCCCCGCCAGCGCCCCACGCACCGGCGAAGCCCCCGCGCCGCGCCACGGCGCCCTGTGGTACCGAATCGAGCCCCACCCCTCGAAACTACGCGTCCACCTGCGCCTGCTCGATCCCCCCCCGACGGCGACCTTCTTTCTTCCCGGCCCCTGGGCCGGCCACGACGATTTTGCCGATCGAATCACCATCGAATCCGCCCACGGACCCGATACCGCCCTGCCCCTGACGATCGACCACGACGAAGGACGGCTCGACGTGGAAGCCGGCGACGTGGACTGGGCAGAACTGACGTACCGCGTGGACACCGAATCGGCGCGCGATCCTTCCAACCGCTTCTCGCCATGGAGCTACGACGAGGCATTCTTCGCCTACGCCCCTACAATCCTCGTCCTCCCCAGCGCCCACATCGCCGACCAACTGCTGGACATCCCCGTAGAGGTCCACTCCCCGGCGGCCTGGACGGTGGCCGCAACCTGGCCCCTTGCTCGCCATGACGTCGACGAACAACGCCATAGCTCCATGACCGGCTTCGTCGCCGAGGATATCCGATCTCTGCGTGACGCCTTCGTCTCCGGCGGTCTCCACTGGGAGCGCCTCGATGCCCCCCTTCCCGATGGGGAGTTGACCCTGACCCTGGCCGGAGATTTCACCCTCGACTCCCAGGCTCTTATGGAGGCCACCACCACCCTCACCGGCGAATACGTGGAGCGCTTCGGCGACCACCATCGCATCTCGGGGCTCATTTTGCCGCTCGATACCGACAATCCCAACGCCCGACAGGGCTCGGGACGTCGCGGCGGCTTCGTGCTCGAAATCCCCACCGATCACCCTCTGGACGAATACCTTCTGCTGCTGATGGCACACGAGGCCTTCCATATGTGGAATGGGCACAGCCTGGTGCCCGACGCCGATTCCCGAAGCGACACCAAATGGTTTATGGAAGGTGTCACCCACTACGTGGCCCTGAAAACACTGTCACAGCTCGGCCTCGTCTCGGAACGCTTCGTACGCCGCGAGCTCGCTCGCACCGGTCAGTTCTACCTGCGAAACCCCCTGGTCTCCGGCGGCACCGTGCGCCCTGTCGACCGGGCCCGCCTTCCCTACGACCGGGGCGTCCTCATCGCCCTCGCCATCGACAGGGCGCTGCTGGAATATACCGACGGGACTCTGGAGGTGGAGGATTGGATCGACGTCCTCCTTTCGCCGGGCTTCGCCGACGAAGCCCGCGCCTACGACAGCGCCACTCTCCGCAACGCTCTGGACCGCCTCGTGGGCGATGTGGCCATCGAGCCCCTTCACCGCTACGATGACCTGGTCCGCCGAGACGAGACCATCGACGTCGCGGGCCTATTTCACGAGCTGGGCCTGCACTTTCTGACCGCCAGCGGCGGCCACTCGGCCCGACTATTGCCCATCGACGCCAGGACCGCCCCTTACGAGACGATCTTCGGCCTTTGAGCCTCCCCTTTTTTAGAGCCCCATCCACAGACCATGCCCACTTCTCCTCCCGACGATCGCCAGGTCATTTTGCTACGCGAAGCGGACTTCGCCCTCGACGGGGGTGCCATGTTCGGCATCATCCCCCGGCCGATCTGGGAGAAGACCAACCCTGCCGACGAGGGCCATCGAATCGATATGGCCGCCCGCTCGGTCCTCATAAAAGACAGCGATCGCAACATCCTCGTCGACACGGGCATCGGCACCCGCTGGTCCGAACGCCACCGCCATATCTACCGCATCGAGAATCAGGATCCGGGCTTCGCCACGGCCCTCTCCAAGCACAATCTTAGCCCCGAAGATATCGACGACGTCATCCTCACCCACCTGCACTTCGACCACGCCGGCGGCCTGACCCATCTCGGCGACGACGGCGAGTTGGTCCCCACCTTCCCCAACGCCTCTCACTGGGTGCAGCGTCGAAATTTCTCCTGGGCCTTCAGCCCCAGCGCTCGCGACGCTGGCAGCTATCGAAAAGAGGACTTCGCCTTTCTCCACCGCGAAGGCGCTCCTCCTCTCGAGCTCATCGACGGCATCGACGAGATCTTACCGTCCATCGAGGTCCTTCCCTGCCACGGCCACACCTTCGGCATGCAGGTCGTCAAGATCTCCTGCCAGGACGCCACCTACGCCTTTTTGGCGGACCTCATCCCCACCACCTCCCATCTTCGAGACCCCTATGTGATGGGCTACGACCTCCAGCCCCTGAAGACCGTCGAGGAAAAGCGCGAGATCCTCTACTGGGCTCACAAATACGACTGGATCTTACTCTTCGAACACGATCCCACCACCCCGGCGGGCCGCGTCGAATTCGACGAGCGCGACCAGCCACGGCTGACTCCCCTCGACGATCCCCCGGACTCCATGCTGCGCGCCGATGAGCGTTCGCAATAACGCCTGCCTACTACCGATGATCACGTCTCTGATCAGCCGTATTTATTGAGCCTCACCGCCCGCCCCGCTATGCTGCCCTTTGACTTCTTGTAAAGGAGGCCAGCATGTGTTGCCCACCGACAATCCATCGCCTACGAAAGCTGTCAATCGCCGCGGCCCTATTCCTTGCCGTCTGCGCCACTGCGTCCATCGCTTCCACGGAGGAGGCCGGCGACTCCGCGGCCGCCGA
>SLPW01000593.1 GCA_007131755.1 Myxococcales bacterium
AGCTTCGGCCCCGTATGTCGGTGAGCATGTCCTGGGCGGCGTTGGAGCGAGCGGGGATAAGAAATCTGGAGCAATTTCTGGCGTTTCGAGGGGATTTTCAGCAAATTCACGGTATCGGGGATGCCCGGGGCCGCGCACTGTGGAGGGCGCAGCGGGAGTTGCGGGAGGAGATGAATCAGACGACGCTTCCAATGCCCACTGTGCGGAGTCCGGGTTCGCCGCAGTTTGACGTGGTCTCGCGGGTGGTGCGCGTCGTCGATCTGCGAACCCGGGTCAGACCGCAATTGGAGGTGGTGGAGGAGAAGATGGAGGCGATTCGGGCCGAGCGACCGAGCTGGCTCGGCGTGCGCCGCCGGTTCTGGCTTGGCGATCGGACCGAATTACGGCAGGCGTTGGTCGACGTCGTCGAGGAGTACCGTGAGTTGGGCAGCCGAGATGTGGAGGAGTTGGAGGCCAGAGAGGAGCGCGCGGGGATCGGGAGTAGCTGCGTGGAGGAGCTGACCGAGCAATATGGCGAGCGCCAGGAGGTGGCCCGTAGAATCATCGACTCCGCCACCAGGCGTACCGTGCGGGGCGCCGTGCGGCCCGTGGGAGCGGCGGCAATCCGAGCCGCCGAGGGCTTCGAGAACGAGGAGGACTTTTGCGACCGCGGCTTGGAGCCGCTGATCGAAAAATTGGGCTATCAATTTCAGCGCGAATTTACGATCAAGCGCCGCATCGGTAGCCGCGAGCAGACGATGTACGTCGATTTCCTACTCCTCGACGACCGGGGAAATAAGGTGGGGATTCTGGAGGCAAAGCGCAGCATACGCACGGATCGTCAGCTCGACGACGCCCGTCAGCAGGCGTTGTCCTATGCGCTCTTCAAGGAGCTGAGGCCGATGATGGTGGCCGCTCCCCAGGGGTTGTGGATCTATGAGCGCCGGGGACAGCAGACGCGGTTTTGTGCGAAATACGAGATGGAGGAGGCCTACAACAAGCTCGCCGAGGTGCGAGCACAGATCGAGGCGTTGAGGGGTTGAGGGGCACCCCCGTCCGGCGATCGGCCGGCGCTCAGGGGTGCCCGGTGCAGCAAAGGAGATATCAATCGGTCAAGAGGTCCATCTGAAAGCTTCTGCGGACCACCTCTTCGAGGTTCTCCTCGAGGAAGTCATACATATTTTCCTCGTCCTGAAGGATATCTTCGCAGATTTCGACGACTCGATTTTCGCCGAGTTCTTCGGCGAGTGTGATGATGGCGGTATAGGAAGAGATCTCCATCTGCTCGGAGGTGATGCCGACGATGAGGTCTCGCACCACCGTGTCCTGGAAAGTCCCCAGCATCTTCGATTGGGCTTCGCCGAAGAGCTTCGAGACCTGGGCTCGAATCGCGGAGACGTCGCCGCCGAGTTCCGTGATGCATCGCTCGACCATATTGGCGTGGCGAAGGCTCTCCTCTCGGTGGCCGTAGAGTCGCGATTGAAGTTCGGGGAAGGAAGTGGCCCGATCGGCCTGGTTTTCCAAGACGTTGGCCAGTGTCGACTCAAGGGAATGGGCGCTCTTGAGCCAGTTGATGAGTAACTCCGTATTGTCGTTTCGTGCCATGTGGAATTCCTGTGGCAGAGGGAAGATGGGTGCCTCCCCCGGGACAGGACGTACTCTCGTTGTGTGGGGAAAGATCTTCGCAGAGGAGGGAAGGTCAATGATTTTAGTGGGTTA
The DNA here is from genome assembly GCA_007131755.1 of Myxococcales bacterium. Taxonomy (GTDB): domain Bacteria; phylum Myxococcota_A; class Bradymonadia; order Bradymonadales; family Bradymonadaceae; genus SLJM01. Next base: position 1,699 of record SLPW01000593.1, read on the forward strand.
AGGGTTTGGTTCGAGAGGGGACGTGGGGAATGGCATAATCAGGAGGGGCTCCATGTTGCACCGTGGGGTAGAGAGGAGGCGACGTTTTTTGAGGAGTATAGGTGGCAGAGTCATCGCAACACGAGACTTGCTGTGGGGGAGGATGTAGCGCCGATGGCGTGGAGGCATCGGCGAAAGGCGTGGACGCCGGACGGCACCGGCGCACGGTCTTCGACGTCACCGGATTGTGCTGTCAGAGCGAGGTGGACCTCATCGAGGACGCGCTGGCGTCGGTAGAGGGCGTCGAAGACTACGCCGTCAATATCGCCGCCGGGACGTTGGCGGTTTATCACGACGGGGATAGGGCGCGCGTCGAGGAGGTGGTCAAGAGGCTCGCCAGGGTGGGATTGAAGGCAGCGGCGCGTACGACGGTGGGGCGACGGGCGACGGCGGAGGAGGGACCCTTTTCGGCCCACTTTTGGGTGATCATCGCCGGGGTGCTCTTTGCCGCGCAAGGGGCCTGGTTTCGCTACGGTATGGAGATGATGATCGCGTCGGCGCTGGCCTTTGCCACAGCCATTGCCGTCGGTGGGTTTTTCGTCTTCAGGCAGGCTCTGGCCGGGGTGCGTCGCCGCCAGTTCAATATCCCCATCTTGGTGACCATCGCCGTGGTGGGGGCGGGGATCATCGGAGAGTGGTTCGAGGCGGCGACGGTGATCATCTTATTCGCCTTCGCGGAGTGGCTGGAGTCGCGAAGTATGGCCCGGGCCCGTCGCGAAATCGGGGCGTTGATGGAGCTCGCCCCCCAGGTGGCTCATCGAGTGGGGGCCGACGGAGCGGTGGAGGAGATCGCCGTGGAGGACGTAGAGGTGGGCGACCACCTTCGGGTCCGCCCCGGGGGAAAGATCCCGGTAGACGGGCGCATCGAGGAGGGGCGCACGGAGATCGACGAGTCCACCATCACCGGAGAGTCCGTGCCGGTGCTCAAGAGGGCGGGCGATTCGGTATATTCCGGTACGGTCAACGGGGCGGGGGTGATCACCTTTCGGGCCACCCAGCCGGCGTCGCGCAGCACTCTTGCCCATATCATCGACGCCATCGAGGAGGCTCGAGAGAATCAGTCGCCGACGGAGCAGTTCATCGACCGCTTCGCCCGGATTTATACGCCGGCAGTGGTGGCGGCGGCGGCGCTGGTGGCGGTGATTCCGCCGCTTCTCTTCGGCGCCCAGTGGTTGGATTGGATCTATCGCTCGCTGGTATTTCTGGTCATCGCCTGTCCCTGCGCGCTGGTGATCTCGACGCCCATCGCCAATGTGGCGGGGCTCGCTCGCGCGGCTCGTCAGGGGGTGTTGGTCAAGGGCGGAAAATATCTGGAGGCCTTAGGGAAATTGGAGGCCGTGGCCTTCGATAAGACGGGGACGCTGACCCGTGGAGAGCCGCAGGTGGAGGAGATCCGCTCCGTATCGGGGTGGTCCATCCGGGATATCCTGCTCGCTGCGGCGCGGGCGGAGGCAGATAGCGAACATCACGTGGGCAGGGCCATCGTCTCGGAGGCTCGCCATCGCTTTGAGCCGGCGGATTATATCGATCGATGTCGAGAAGTGGAGGCGTCGGTCGGCGAGGGGATTGAGGCGGTGATCGACGCCGAAGATCTGGGCGGCGGGACGTCGAGGCGGCGCGTGGCGAGGGTGGGAACGCCGCAGTGGTTGGCCCGGGCCGGTGTGGAGGTCGGCGCCGAAGTGGACGAGCTATTGGGAGCCCTCGAAGAGGGGGGGCGAACGGTGGTGGCCGTGGCGGTTGGCGAGGAGTTGGTGGGACTCGTCGCCCTGCGCGACGTGCCGAGGGCTGAGGCGCCGGAGGCCCTCGAGAGGCTTCGTAGCCGGGGGATATCCAGGACCTACGTCATCACAGGCGACAACGAGGCCACAGCCCGGCAGGTCGGTCGAGAGCTGGGGCTGGCCGACGAGGCGATCTCGGCCAGGCTTCTTCCGTCGCAGAAGGTGGAGCGAATCGAAGAGCTTCGCCGGCGTCACGAGGCGATCGCCATGGTGGGAGACGGGGTCAACGACGCCCCGGCGCTGGCGGCGTCGTCCGTGGGGGTGGCCATGGGAGCGGCGGGGACGGACGTGGCTCTGGAGTCGGCGGACGTGGCCCTGATGGGAGATGATCTTCGCAGGTTGGGCGACGCCGTCGATATCGGTCGCAGGACGACCAGGGTCATCTATCAGAATATCGCCATCGCCCTGGGCCTGAAGGCCATCTTTCTGGTGCTCGCCATCTTGGGCATCGCCACGTTGTGGATGGCCATCGTCGCCGATATGGGGGCGTCGTTGATCGTAATCTTCAACGCCATACGCCTTCTCAGAGGGCGGGAGAGAAAATACGGAAGTCCCGGCAGCGTGGGCAGCGGATCGGAAGCCCCGGCTGACCGAGTCGAAGACGAGGGAGTCCGGGGAGGAAGTACGGAAGCCCCGGCAGCGTAGGTAGCGGGATTGCGGCGAAATTTCTGTGAGCCCTTGACATTTAAAAGAAAAACGCATTATCAGAGTCCACGTCAGTGGACCGCCCGCCATCGCCTGCTGCGGGCATTACGGTCTATCGCCAGTCATTTCTGCAGGTGGCTTCGGCCCGACGCCGAGGTTTTTTCGCATACGAGAGGTAACGTAAATGGACGATGACGGTAGTAGTCCTTTACGGACTCGATATGTGAAGAGACCGACGGTATAAGCGGCCAATCTACTCGCCACGATCATGATGCGAGCGAGACGTCGTTTTCTCACCGGACGTCTCTTCCTCCCGAACAAATTATAGTAACCGGAAAGAGCGCCTGAATGCGCGCTACGTCGTCGTAGTGTGTTTTTTCGCAGGCTCGGCTTTCCAGTGAAACCGACGAATGAGCGCGGGAGAGGTGGCAGAGATCTTCACCGTCCGTTGCGTAGACGATGTGATGCATTGTTGGTGCATCGCGGTGAAGGGTTCTGCTGTCGGCTCCTGCCAGAAATGATGCCCTGTAGCGGGCAAGGAGTGTAAATCATGACCCCGAAAAAGTCAGAATCCGTGCTGGATTTGTTGCATCACGCGGTGGCGAACAACGGAAATAGTGTTGGAGACGAGTTGTTGCGCAAGCATCACCCGGCAGATGTGGTGGAGGTGTTGGCGCAGCTTACTGAAGAGGAGCGACGGGAACTCATCGAAAAGATGTCGCCGGCCCTTCGGGCATGGCTGTTGCCCTTCGTCGAAGAAGAGGACGTCGAGGAATATCTTCGCGGGCGTACTGACGAGGACCTGGCCAGGGTTCTGGAATATATGCCCAGTGACGATGCGGTGGACTTGCTTCAGGATCTGGGGCGGAAGCGGGGAGATAATATTCTGGCCAAGATGGACAAGAAGATTCAATCCACATTGCGCACCCTGATGAGGTCGAAGCCGGAGTCGGCAGGTGCGTTGATGACTACGGAGTTCTTGAAGCTCAGCGGGGAGATGACCGTCGAAGAGGCGGTCTCTCATATCGAGAAGGTGGCAGCCCAGGTGGAGACGCCCTATGCGGCGTATGTGGTGACCGACGAGGACCATCTTCGGGGAGTGGTCTCGCTTCGGGAGTTGTTGTCGGCCGACAAGGAGACGCGCGTCGAGGATTTGATGCGCAAGAGGCCCGCCACGGCGCATATCGACGAGGATCAGGAGGAGGTGGCGCAGACCATCGAGCGCTACGATATTCTGGCCGTTCCGGTGCTCGACGACCGGGGACGCATCGTGGGCGTGATCACCCACGACGATGTGTTGGACGTGGCTACGGAAGAGGCGACGGAAGATATCTTTAAGAGCGCCGGTATTTCTACGGCGGGACTCGAGGAGTCGCGAAGCGCGGCGATCTTGCAATCGTCGCTGCCGCGAATCATCAGTCTTCGACTTCCCTGGCTGTTCATCGCCCTCGGGGGAGGAATGATGGCGGGCGGGATCATCGAGGCCTATGAAGATACGCTGGCCGCCGTGGTGGCGCTGGCGTTTTTCGTGCCCGTGATCATGGATATGGGTGGAAATGTGGGAACCCAGGCGTCGACGATCTTTGTGCGGGGACTGGCCCTGGGGCATATCGACGACAAAAATGCCTTTCGCTACTTCGGGCGCGAGGGGCTCATCGGTCTCGTGATCGGATGCGTCATGGGCGGGTTGGCGGCGTTGATCGCCTATGCCTGGCAGGGGTTGTGGCGTGGCGAGGAGTATGCCCCCCAACTGGCGTTGGTGGTATTCTTGGGGCTGATCAGCGTCTGCGTGGTGGCGGCAGTGGTGGGATATTTCATTCCCTGGTTGATGCATAAGCTGGGCTTCGACCCGGCGGCGGCGTCCAATCCGTTGATCACGACCATCAAGGACTTCTCGGCGCTGCTGATCTACTTCGGATTGGCGACGGTCTTCCTGGGGCATTTGATCTGAGAAGCTATCTAAAAAGTCTCCCGTCGGCATTCGCCGGCTGATTTTCCCGGCTTCTTTGCGCTCAATACTCGACATATCCTCCGGATATGCCTCCGTTTGATCGCTTTGAAGCCAAGAAAATCATCTCGCCGAGCCTCGGTCCGACTTCTTTGACAGCTTCTGAGGGATCGGGGGGGGAGGGGTGTGTGATCCATCTTCGATCGGCTGAAGAACTCAATGTGTTCGAGCCCCCCTGGCCCCGGCCCAGTCCCTGGCCCCGGCCCGATGTTGCTTCGCGTCGGTGAATCAGGTTGGGGCCACAACTAACCCCGGAGGGAGGAGCAAGAGCTGGAAGAGACAACCGCAAAGGGCGGGCCAGGGCGAGGGTCAGGGACCGGGCCAGGGTACTACTACCGACGGAAACCGATCAGGCAGGGCAAAAGGCGAAGGCCGGGATATTGACTTCTTTTGCTATAACGACGATCGTAGCGCTCCATTGCGAGACTTTTTTGATGTTGTGTGAGTGACCCTCGCCCCGCGGTACTTCGATGTCTGTAAATTACCGAACCTTCGTCATCGCAAATCCCACCGCCGGCGCCGGTTCCGTCGGCGACGATTGGCAGCTCATCGAGCGGCTGCTTCGCGCCAATCTTCCGGAGCTGGACTTCGCCTTTACGGAGGGGCCGGGCCACGCCACATTGCTGGCCAGAGAGGCGCTGAGAAACGGGTGGGAGATGATCGTCTCCGTCGGTGGTGATGGGACGCTCAACGAGGTGGTCAACGGATTTTTCGAGCTTCCCGAAGCGGCGGAGCACTTCGAGCATCGACAGGGATGGATTCAATGCCGCGATGCGAAACCTCAGCCCATCAATCCCGACGCCGTTCTGGGATTGATGCCCATGGGCACGGGTGGAGATTTTCGTCGAAGCCTCGGGTTTATGGGTGGCATCGCCGAGACGGTCGAACATCTGCGTGGACTTCATACCCGCACCGTTGACGTCGGCCAACTCGGTTATCTCGACCACCGCAACCAGCTCTGTGCGCGTTATTATATCAATATCGCAAGCGCCGGCATGAGCGGGCTGATCGATCGCTACGTCAACAACTCCTGGAAGGGATGGGGAGGGACGACGAGCTTCATCCTCGGGACCCTGCGGGCCTTCGTATCGTGGAAGAACCAGGACGTGGAGATCCGCCTGGATGACACCACGGAGATTCGCGACGAGATTACGAATCTGGTGTGCGCCAACGGTCAGTATTTCGGTGGCGGCATGTGGATCGCTCCCGGCGCCGAGTTGGATGACGGGGCCCTGCAGGTCGTCATCATCGGAAATCTCTCCAAGCCCGAGATGGTCAAAATTCTCCCCCGCTTTTACGGCGGACGCCACCTGGAGGCGCGCAAGGTCTCGCGTCACCGGGCAAAGCAAGTATCAGCAAGAGCGACGGATAAGAAGGATATCGTATTGCTCGACGTAGACGGCGAACAGCCGGGCAAGCTTCCCGCCACCTGGGTGGTGCACCCGGGAGCGATTCGGATCAAGATATGACTTCGTAAGCCTCGCAGACCCATCGCAGCAGGGACTCCACTACGTCTTGTTCGGACGCCTCGTCCATGGCGTGGTGGCACATCGATGACGTAGTCACCATCCGCTCCTTTCCCTCGTTTCGCTCAAGCGACTCCACCACTTTTTGGGAAGCCAGGTCCGACGCCTCCGGTTCCAGGACCTGATAGTGGACGCGGCCGCCGCAGCATGGGCTCTCATCGTCGCCGTAGGCGAGTTTGTCGGGAGGAGTGTCGGTGATCTGGGAGACGATGGAGTCGACCAGGTCTTTGGCGTCGATCTGTCGAGTGACGTAGCAGCTCTGGTGGAGGAGGCAGTCGGCGGCGTCGAGGGGGTTGTCGGGGGGCTCGATTTTGGGAAGACGTCTGGCCAGAAGTTCGAAGATATGGCCCATCTGCGGGGTGTCGTCGTCGTCGAGTTGCCAGCTCGACGAGGGGTGGTTCCATGCAGCAAGAGCAGCGCAGTCGGTCCAGACGGTGTGGACGCCCTCAAAGCCCGGCCAGCGCTTGTCGCGGATCTCCTCGGGGCTCTCGATGCCGGCGGCGCTCAGCGGAAAGCCACAGCAGGGAGTGCGACCCGCTTCCTCGGAGCGGACCAGCCGCACCGGTTCGCCGAGGACTTTTTCGAGGAGTCTGCCGATGGCGCCCACCAACTCCGGGGAGTGTGCGGCCGTGGAGCAGTCCGGCCAGTAGGCGACGGAAGCGTCCCGATCAAATGGGGAGTCGTCGATCTGCGCCTGAGCCTCATCCCAGGGGGACTGGTGCTCCTCAAAGCGCTGGTACATCTCCTGATATGCCTCGGGGAGAAACCCGGAGTCCACCACCCAGCTTCGGGCTTTCCACAGGGCCCGGGGGACGTCGTTGTCGTGGGCGCAGAAGGTCTGGCAGCGTCGGCAGCCCGTGCAGTGAAAAAATGCGTCGGCCACGTCGTCGTCGAGGGCCACGGAGCCGTCCTTTGCGAGCTCAAGAAGGCGCATCATCCCCCAGGGCGTGACGGTCTCGCGGCCCTCGGCAGAGGCGGCGGGACAACTGAAACGGCACATCTTCGGGCAGAAGGTGCAGTAGGCCGTCATGCGGTCGATGTGGGGGCCGAATTTGGTCATGGTGGTGTTCCTTGGGGAGGGGTATTCGTGCTGTGTCACTACGCTATTGAACCTCTTCCCTCACTAATCTCCACTGTCCCCAACAACTGCCGTCGGGGAGCGGGGGCGGTGTCGCGGTGACTTCGTTGTACTGCACGAAGGCCGTGGCCCGGCGAGGGGTCCAGTCGGTGAATTCCACCTCCTCGATGTCGTCACCGAAGAGATCCTCTGGCTTTTGCGTGAGGGCCGAGGGAGTGATCTGAAAGACGAATGTGCGCTGGGCCGCCGGGTGGCTTCGCCGGTCCGGGTGGCGCGCCTCGAGCCATTGGCGCCTTTTTTCGGCTGCTTCCGTGTCGTCGACGTCGTCAGCGGGGCGAATTTGTTTGGCCAGCCATTGGACGCGGCTTCGAAGCAATTGGCCCGGGGCAGTGAGGGCAAATTGCAGGGTGCGTCGTCGGGCGCTGTAGTGGATCCACGAAGGAGCGCTGTCGGCCTGGTGGAGGGCCTCCACGATGCGTTGGGCCAGCGTTGGCGAACAGTCGTCGTAGCGCAAGAGCTTCTGGGCGACGGGGCGCCATACGACGAGGGTGGCGTCCAGGATGGCCCCTTGGCGACCTTCGGCGCCGATGAATTCGTAGCGCAGGTCGGGACCGCTGGCCTTGCGCGGGGCGACGAGGTAGCGGTAGTCGCCGAATTCGGCGTCGTGAGCGCTCAGGGCGACGCAGCCGTCGAGGATGCTGCCGCCGCGAAGAAGAGGCGGAGTCGATTGGCGTCGGGCCAACATCCCGCCGACAGTGGCCGTGGCCGGGTGGAGGCCGTAGCGCTGAAGGGAGAATCCCTCCTCTTCCAGGTGGCGGCCCAGAGTCTTCCAGTTCATGCCGGCCTCGACGCGGACCAGGCCGCTTTCGGCGTCCAGATCGAGCAGGGCGTCGACGCCATCGGTGCGCAAGACCACCGATTCGGCGGGATCGCGGCGGGTGTGCTGGCCGTCTCCCAGGATTTGCCAGGGCTTTTGGCGGCCCTCAAATTCGTCGATGGCCTCGCAGAGTTCGTCGATGGACTCCGGTCGCAACTCGCCATCTGGCGTGGCGAGGTTTCTGTCGTCGTAATAAGTTCTGGACGGTGTGGTGGAGGTCGTCATGGATAGACCTTTCCGGGGTTGAGGATGCGGTCCGGATCGTAGCGATCTTTGAGGCGTTCGAAGAGTTCAGGTCCGCCCGGGTGGTCGTGATGCGTCCAGGGCGCCTTGGATTGGCCGACGCCGTGGTGGTGGGCGATGCTGGCGCCGCTGGCAGCCACGGCGTCGAGACCGGCCTTCCAGGTGGCCTCGTATTTTTCCACCGTGGCGTCCACGTCGGGAGCAAATCCGGCAAAGGTAAAGTAAATGGAGCTCCCCTCGGGATAGACATGGCTGAAATGAGCCATGACGAAGACGTGCGGTTTGAGCGCCCGGCGCACGTTGTCGTACAGGTCCTGAAGGCGGCCCCAGGTGGTGGAGACCTCCATGGTGTCGACGAAGGCGCCGGTGTCGAACATGGGAGATTGTTTGTAGGAGACGGAAAATCGGTTCTCCAACCAATGTTTTCCGGGGCCCGTGCCGACGTCGACGCCGTAGCGGCGAAAGATCTCGAAGGCGTAGTCGGCGTCGTCGTCGACCAGCTCGGTGCTCCCCTCGAAGCCGACGACCAGCAGGGCGTGGCCGGGAAGGACGTCGGCCAGGGTGTTCAGGAGCATGGGTTGACCGATGGCCCGGCCCAGCAGCACTCGCGTGGCGTGATCGACGGTCTCCTCGATGGGGCGTCCCAGGGCACCGGGAAGGAGACTTCGCGCCCTTCCCAACAGCTTGTGGGCCAGCGACGGAGTCTGAGGTTTGGAGCCGGAGTCGCCCTTTTTCTTGGAGCTGGCGATGAGGCTGTCCACCTCGTCGTAGAGGCGGACCACCGTGGGTCGGATGCCGAGCTGCATGACCTCTCGGATGGCGTCCAGAGCCAGGTCGAGGCGCGAGAATTGAAAACCCCGGTAGCGGCGCTTCGTCGGCAGGGGCTCGATGCGCATCAAGGCCTCGGTGATCAGCCCGAGAGTGCCCTCGTTTCCGACGAAGATCTCGTTGAGATCCCGTGGAAATCCTTCATCGTCGTCGCTTCGAAGCGGATCGGCGGCGGTGTCGATGACGTCGCCTCGGCCGGTGACGACGCGCATGGACAGCACCATATCTTCGATCTTTCCGTAGCGGCTCGAGCACTGGCCGGCGCTGCGAGCGGCCAGATATCCACCCAGTGACGAGCAATAAAGGGACGACGGATAGTGGCCCATCGTCCAGCCGGCGTGGTTGAGGTAGCGCTCCAGATCCATGCCGATGATTCCCGGGCCGGCTCGAAGGGTCTGGTTTTCTTCATCCAACTCGATGAGGTCGTCCAGGCCCTTGAGATCGACGACGATGGAGGAGTCATCGGCGACGGCGCCGCCGCAGACCCCGCTTCCGGCGCCGAAGGCGACGATGGGGACTCCCCTGTCGCGAGCCCATTCGACGATCTGACAGACCTGTTCCTCGCTGGTGGGCTGGACGATGGCCGACGGAAGGTGGTGATGGAGTTTACGCCCCCGGGTGAGGATGATTCCGCGAGGCCAGCAGTCGTTCTGGTAGGCCAATTTGTCGGGAAAGGAGGTGCGAACCCGTCGGGGACCGACGATGGAGGTCAGCTCGCCATGGTGGTCTGTGGACAGGGTGTTGGCGGGGCGGTTCATGGGGCCGTCCGTGGTCAAGACTTCTCGGTGAGCCAGATCTCGAGGGCGCGGTCGAAGAGAGCCTCGAGGCGGGTAAATAAGCGGTGGAGGTGGCGGGTGCGCCGGGCCAGATCGTCGCCGTCGGAGGCGAAAAAGGCCAGGTCCAGAAGGCTGCGCACCGCTTTTTCGCCCCATCTTTCGGCCTGTGACAGGCTGTCGACGAGGATGGCGCGGGCCACGTCGGGATCGACGTAGTCCGTGCCGAGGTCGACGAGTTCTGAAAGGGCGGGAATGGCCTCTTCGAGAGAGGGCAGGACTTCGGCCAGTTCCTGGAGACCGACGACGAGCTCGGAGGCCAGTTCATCGGGCCACGCAAGGGGTTCTTCGGCAGTGAGGCTGGTGCGAAGCGCGCCGCCCAGCGCCACGGCGCGGCGTCCGGCGCCCCAGGCGGCGCCGAGGACGGGAAGCCACAGGACCAGGCGTCCGCCGGACTCGGAGTCGGGGCGCAATCGCTCGACGGCGGCCAGCGCCCATGGGGGTAGGGCGTCAGCGGAGTCGATATCGGGGGGCTCGGTGCTGTGATCGTCGTCGGACACTCTTGGCTCCGGGGTGAGGGGGCTCCCGTAGCTCAAGAGATAAAGCGATAGGGCGGGGTTTGCAAGATTCGTTCGCGTTGGCTCGGGCTCGATCTCGGTCTCGAGGTCGGTGTCGGTGTCGGTGTCGGTCTCGGTGTCGGTCTCGGTCTCGAGGTCGGTGTCGGTCTCGGTCTCGGTGTCGGTCTCGATTTCAAGGTCGGTGTCGGTCTCGTGGTCGACTCAGATTCCGGCCTTTACAAGCGCAACTACACTCCCGGCAATAAGGCCGTGATGCCGTCGTCGGCGATGTCCAGGGAGATGGGGTGTCGATGCAGGACGTCGTGCAAGAACAGCGGCTGCGGGCTGTGATCGGTCTCCATTCGTTCGGGGCGACTCAGCAGAGGACGGTAGGGAACGGAAAGGGCAGGGGCGATGTCGCTCGGGGGGGTGATGCGTGCGAGGATGGCGGTGTGGGAGTTGGCGGCGGAGCGCACGTCCAGGGTCAGCTCCGGGCTGTGGGGCCAGCGAAGATGGGCGTTGAGACAGAAGTCGAGCAAAAACCGCGACAGCCGAACGGGGTTGGTCATAAGAAGGGGAAGTTGTTGTTGGCAGAGGACGGACCACTGGGGCCCGGGAGAGAGAAGTCTGGAGATGAAGGGGCGAAGATCGCCGAGGACGTCCTCAAAGGAGATCTGGTCGATGGGGAGGTGGCGGGGGTTGGCGATGATCTGAAGGTGTTCGCCGAGTCGGATGGCGCGGCGGATGGCGCGGGCGGCGCGCTCGAGGTAGTCGGCGGACAGTCGCGCCGTAGGGCTCTGGCGTCGGGCCAGATCGACGTAGCTCTGGGCGATGGTGAAGGCGTTGTTGAGGTCGTGGACGACGAGGGCGGCGAAGCGCGACTGCACGTCGGAGCGTCGCAGTTCCGTGGGAGGCTCCAGGGTGGTGAGCATCACCGCCGCCGGGGCGTCGGGATCGTCGAGGGGGCCGATGCGCGAACGGGGAGAGCGCAACTCCGTGCCGTCGCGGTGGTGATAGACAAGATCCACCTCCAGGTAGGGATCGAGCGGGGGTTCGTGGAGGCGGTGGCGACAGTCTGCCAGGAGCCGACGGGTTTGAGAGGGGATGGAGCGCCGAAAAGTTCTGCCGTCGAAGTCCTCCACGCTATAGCCCAGAGCGGCGGCGAAGGCGGGATTGGGAGCCAGAGCCGCGCCGCGGGCATCGATGAGATGGATGGGCCAGGGAGCGAGCTCCATCCACTGTCCGGGGACGGGCGACGAGGTCGGGAGTTGAGGATGAGCCATGAGCGGTGTGCGCGGATTGCAGTGATGTTGCGACTGGCGAGGTCGCGGGCCGACATCACAGAAATCTAATCACCGCAGCGAGGGCGACGACGTGGGAGGGTCCAGTTCTTCTCGCTGTCCCCAATCGTCGTCGATGATGACGAGGCTCGGTGCCGGTTCGCCGGGATCGACGGTCCACCGCGATTCGTGGAAGATGCGCCCGCGCACGTAGCGGCCCTCCAGATCGTGGTAGTCGAAGTCGTCTTCGTACATGCGAAATTTGTGGGCCACAATCTCTACGATCAGCTTCTGGTCGGTCTTCGGCCAATCGACGTCGATGTACAGCGACTCGCCAGGGGGAATGCGGTTGTCTTTGAGGAGTTTGATTTCGGGATACCACTGATAGCGTGAGCCGATCCACTGGGAGTCTTCGGCCAGGTGATCACCGCCTTCGTTGTATACGGTGATCTCGACCTCTACGTGGCGTTCGGGGTCGCCCGTGGGAAAGAGGTGGCCAGCAAATTGATTGTGGACGCCAATGGCGAGGGGGATGCAGAACGCGTCGTCGTCGATCTCTTCGCAGGGCTCGTCGGGATGGGGTTCGAGCGAAAGGGTGGCACCGGAGCCGAAGATGGGGAGGAGCTCGGCGATCTCCTCTTCGAAGTCCGGGTGCTTGGGAATGAGGGAGCCGCCGAACCAGTGGTGACGGGTCTCGCGTTCGGGAAGGTCGAGACCCTCGGCCAGTTGACGCGTGGTCTTGGGCATATGGCAATCCTGGCAGGCGTGGTCTTCTTCGGCGGCCCAGCTCTTCTCCCATTCGGCGCCGGTGGTGAAGAAGCAACCCAGGACGTCATTGGGATAGATGGCCTCGGCCTGATGACAGCGGGTGCAGCTACGCTCGTCGGCCAGATTCTCGGCGCGGGCTACAGGGTGAGGGGCGTCGGTGTCGCCGCGCGGGCCGTGGACGACGCCGTCCTGGACGTGGCAGGTGGCGCAGCCGATGGCGTCCTTTTGCATTTCCGGATCGAAGAAGGGATTGTCCACGTAGATGGGGCGCCCGATATCGTCGTCTTCGAGGCCCACGACGAGCTGCTCGAGCTGGTTGATCATGGGGGTATGGCAGTTGACGCACATCCAGCCGTAGTCGGTGTCCTGGTCCTCGTAGTATTCACCGCGGCTCTTGGCGAGCTCTTCCATAAATTGGGCGTCGTCGAGATAAGCCCGGGCATGGGTGGAGACGGACCACTCGGCGTGGACGTCGGCGTGGCAGGCGCCGCAGGTCTCCGAGCGCATGTCGGCCATGCCCTCGGGAACCTCGGAGTAGGGAAAGGGGCGCTCGTAGTAGGGGCGGCTTTCGTAGAACTCCGTGGCGGCGGCCAGGATCTCCTCGTCGCTCATGGAGCTGAAGGGATCGTCTTCTTCGGGGGGAGAGAGAAACCAGAAGGCGGCGGCTGCCGCGAGGACTACGGCGCTCAGTGCTATGGCGATGTGATGGGACTTCACTCAGTATACCTGGGGATGTCGCGATGACGCACGTTGGCCTCCCAATTTCGAGCCCGGAGGCGGTCACCGATGGTCTCGGAGATGGCTACGGAGCGGTGTTTTCCGCCCGTACAGCCGATACCGATGGTGAGATAGCTCTTTCCCTCTCGTTCATACATGGGGAGGATGAACTCCGCCATTTGCTGAAAGAGGGCCAGAAAGCGTGCCGCCTCGGGCAGACCCAGCACGAAGTGCTGGACCGGTTCGTCGAGCCCGGTCTGGGGCCGCAATTCTTCGACGAAGTGGGGGTTGGGCAAAAAGCGCAGGTCAAAGACCAGATCGCATTCGACGGGAAGACCGTGTTTAAAACCAAAGCTCAAGATCGTGATGGCCAGGGGAGGAGCGTCTTCAGAGGAGAAGTGCTCTTTTAGCAGTCCCTTCAGGGTGTGGACGGTGTGGTTGGTGGTGTCGATCACCAGGTCGGAGCGGGCGCGCATATCGCCCAGATGTTCGCTCTCCTTCTGGATGCCCTCTCGCACGGTGCCGCTTTCACTCAAGGGATGTCGGCGGCGGGTCTCGCTGTAGCGGCGGACCAGGACGTCTTCTTTGGCCTCCAAAAAGACGATCTGCAGGTTGATGCCCTCGTCTCGAAGCTGGGCGAACATTGCTTCCGCTTGATCGAGGTGAACGTGGTCGCGGGTGTCGACGACGAAGGCCAGCCGCCGCCATTGCTGACGGGAAGGACCGGTCTGGGCCAGCTCCAGCACTTTCGGAAGTAGGGGCACCGGGAGGTTGTCGATACAGAAATAGCCCATATCCTCCAGGGCCCGAATGGCGGTGCTCTTGCCGGAGCCACTGAGTCCGGTGATGATCACCACTCGTGGCTGTTGGCGCGCAGGTCGGGGCTCGGAAGCTTCGTCGAGTGGTTGGGACATGGGCCTCGTAACCATCAGCGGGGGGAGCGACGGGCGGAGGAAGGTGTTCGAAAAAGATTATCCCTCGAGGACTTCGACGAGGACGACGGTGATATTGTCATTTCCTCCCGCGTCGTTGGCGGCGTCGATCAATGCCTGGACACAACCCTCGAGATTGTCGCGCTCTTTGAGCATGATCTTCTCGATCTCGTCGTCTTTGAGCATATCGCACAGTCCGTCGGAGCACAGAAGATAGATATCTTTGTGGTGCGGTTCCTCATGATCTACATCGACCTGGACGGTCTCTTTCATTCCCAGGGCGCGGACGATGACGTTTTTGTGGGGGAAATTTTCGATCTCCTCCTCGCTCAGATCTTTCATCTTGATGTAGTCGTTGAGCAGGGAGTGATCGTCGGTGATCTGTTCGAGGGTGTCTCCGCGAAGGCGGTAGATGCGACTGTCGCCGACATGGCCAAAATAGACGAGGCCGTTGGAGACGTGGGCGGCGACGATGGTGGTGCCCATGCCGTGATGGGAGCCCGGGTCGTCCTCGGCTTTTTCGTGGATGCGAAGATTGGCGAGCTTGATGGAGGCGGCCAGGCGATTTTCCTGGTAGTCCAGATCCTTTTCCATCTTGTAGGGCCAGGTCAGATCTTTGTCCTCCGAAGTCTCCTTGTAGAAGTCGGCCACCGTGTCGACGGCGATCTGAGAGGCGACCTCACCGCTGGCATGACCGCCCATGCCGTCGGCGGCGATATAGAGATTTTCTTCGGGAAGGAGGCACAGGTTATCCTCATTGTGGCCCCGTTTTTTTCCCACATCGGTGCTTCCGGCGTATTGCAATTTGATGGACACGTTTCTACCCCGTCTTCGACGTCTGGGCTCGATGGTACTGTGGTATATGGCGAACAAAAAAAGATGAATTTCATCATCGGTTCGCCCCTACTTTACTCGCGGGCGGCAAAAGGGGCAAGCGGGGGAACGGAAGTCGAACGTCAGGGGCAGGAAAACAGACGCGACGGTAGGATAAAGGATGTCGTCTTTAAGATCTATGCGCGCCACTTGCGACGTCCGTCACGTAGCATGGGCGTTGATCTGGTCGAATTTGAGCAGGCGGATCTGGCGCTCGATGGAGCAGACGGCCACGGGGTTTGCGTCGTCGCCGAAGTTGATGGCCAGCACGTCGACGTGTTCGGTCCTCAGCGACAGGAGGGAGCGGCCGGTGGGGATCTGGAATAAGACCAGTGAGCGATCGACGAGGCTGGCCGCCAGAAGGTAGTTGTCCGGGGAGATGGACATGGAGCGCACGGGGGCGTCGGTGGAAAAGCGTGCGGTGGCGGCACGTGGAGTGGCGGTGTTGACGATCTCTACGGAGTTGTCGCGCCGGGCGACGGCGATAAATTCGGCGTTGTCGCTGACGGCGATGCTGTTTACGGATTCCCCGCTTCGGATGCGGCGCCAGTCGGCGGAGCGTGATTGATGGAGGTGGTGCATGTAGACGCGGCCCGATTTGGAGCCGGCGACGATGCAGGCCTCATTGGCCGAGCAGTGAACGGCACAGATGGGGGTGCGTCGCACATCCTGGTACAGATTGGTGCGCCGACCGCTCTTGAGATCGAATTTGGAGACCGTCCCCTCGCGATGGCCGGCGATGAGATGGGAGGAGTTCAGGGCGATGGTCTCGATGGTGTCGGCCCCTTCAATGGGGACGAAATTGGGAGCGGAGGCGTCGGAGCGAAAAAGGCGGATCTCCGCGGGGTTCTGCTCCATGATGGCGAAGATACCATCTCCCCAGTGGGCGGCCTCGACATCGGAGGCGGGAGTGCGCAACTGGTAGGTGGCCGAGGGGATGGCCGTCGCACCGGAGCTTTCATGACCGGTGCCGGAAAAGGTGATCTTTCCGGGGACGGCGTCGAAGATATCTTCGGCAGTGCTGGTGGGAGTGGGCTGTCGCTGAAATGCCGGGGTGTGGCGAGGCTGTCGCTGGTCGTAGGCCTTCAGGGTCGCCGAACTGTCGTGGCGATTCCGCTCGAAGCCTTCCTTGCCCGTGCCCAGGTTTTCAGGTGCTTTGAGGACGTCCGATTTCGGTCGCTGCTGGGACTGAAAGGACCGGTTGCGTTCCTCCTCATCGGAATCGTATCCGGCAGTGGGATCGAAATTCTTGGGAACCTTCAGAACCCCCGACAGAGGGGCCCGGTTGCCCCCTTCGTCGGTGGAGGCCACAGAAATACTGTCATCGGTGGAGTCGGCGGATATGTGGGACGTTGACGGGCCCGCCATAAAGGCGTGGCGGCAAATGTCCAACTCCTGGATGACCTGGGTGAGATCGCCGGGGCGGTCGTCGGGCTGCTTGGCCAACATGCGGCTGAGCAGATCTTGAAGTTCTTCCGGAAAACATCGGGAAGGGGCGACCTCGTCGAGTCTCGGCGGAGGCTGACGCACGTGCATTCGCAAGACTTCGTAGACGTTGTCCGACGGAAATGGCGGTTGTCCGGTGAGCATGAAGAATAAAATGGCGCCCAGACTATAGATATCGCTTCGGTGATCCGTGCCCTTGGCGGTGGCCTGTTCGGGGCTTGCATATAGGGGGGTGCCGATAAAGCCGTGGGTCAGGTGGGTACTGGTATCGTCGGTGAGTTGGACGATGCCGAAGTCCAGGATGTGGATGAAGTCGTCGCCGGCGGGCAGTCGCTCCACCATCAGGTTTTCCGGTTTGAGATCGCGGTGGATCATCCCCGCCTGGTGGGCGCCGTAGATCCCGTTGGCCGTTTGCCGAAGAAGAGAGCAGGCCCGATCGACGCTCAAAGGCCCTTGTTGTTGGATCAGCTTTTCGAGGGTGACTCCCTCGATGAGATCCATGATCGCGGCGGCGAAGCGGCCGCGCAGATCGAGGATTTCATAGATGGAGACGATATGAGGATTTCGCAGCCGGCTCAGGGCCTCGATCTCACGTTCCAGACGCTCGATGACCTGTTCGGCATGGGCGTGGTGGCGATCGGTGGCGATGATCTTGACGGCGAATTGGCGTGAGATCGAGCGTGACTCACCGCGGTAGACATCACCGGACGATCCGTGACCCAGGGCTGCCGAGATC
Source organism: Myxococcales bacterium (assembly GCA_007131755.1). Classification (GTDB taxonomy): domain Bacteria; phylum Myxococcota_A; class Bradymonadia; order Bradymonadales; family Bradymonadaceae; genus SLJM01. The sequence goes on from SLPW01000593.1 coordinate 18,803, forward strand.
AAATAGCGATCATCGATGGAGCGGCCCAACCAGGGGTCCTCGCATTCGTCGAGACCATTCCACCCCGACGATGGACAGGGCGCTCCACAATCGAGACAGGACTCATCGTCGACGAAGCACAGAGACATACACTGCGAACAATAGTGTTCGGGCTGCTCATCGCGGAGACGGCGGCGCCATTGCTTGCGCTTTGTGCGCAAGCTCTGGGTGCTCCCCGATGACCCGTGATCAGTCATGTACAACTCCGTGCGGTTGAACTGGCTCATAAAACAAGATAGCGAGTAATTCGCGAATATTCCCCATGTAGATTCCAAGCCCAGGAGTTTGCGAGCCTAGTGTAATCGGCGGTGCGTGGAAAGTGGCCTTCTGTCAAAGTTTGTGAACACTAAGGAGCGAGGCCGGAGGTTGCAAGACGCATCGATATGCGGGTCCATAACTCCCTGACCACTTGGAGTAGGTGGCCACAGTTCATTTGCCACCCCTTGGTGTCACGAGTCGAATCCCATCATAGAGAGATTCGTCGCAGAGGACCATCCCCCGATCGGGGTATTGACAGGAAAAAATGCAGCAGAAACGGGAGGGGCAAATGAGCGGAGGTCTTCGTCGGCCTGCAATTGCGATGGCCGGGATGCCATCGCAATTGCAGGTGTGTCCGCGACGATCTCACTCTTCGTCATCGGCGCTGTCGTCATCGTCATCGGTGGCGGCGGCCGAGGCCTCGGCTGCCCGGCTTGCACAACGATAGATGAGGCTGAAGGCGCCGATGTCTTCGTCCCAGTTGCCGTCGACCCAGTCTAGGAGCAGGCCATCGGTGACGGCGTCGCAGCCGATCCACTCGTAGCGATCGGGGTGGACGACGCAGGAGTTGGGGAAGCGGGGGTTATCGTAGCTTCCCTCGATGCAATAGGGCTCGCCCTGAGAGTCGGCGCGGGTGCTGAGATCGTCGACGGTCAGGTCGCTGTCCTCGGGGATGGCCAGTCGGACTTCGACGCCGGTATCGCAATAATAGCGTACGTCTTCTCCGTCACTGGCCAATTGGGACTGCAGTTGGCCGAAGAGCTCCTGACGCATGGAGTCGTCGATGTCGAGGGTGTCCAGGGCGTAGTGGATGCCCGAGTCGCCGAGATTGCTCTGAAGGCTCGACAGATCTCCGGCGCTCCAGGAGGGAAGGTCGTCGGCGGACACGGATCCCAGCGCCGAGGCGACGGTGTCGTTATAGCCGGGATAGGGAGTGCAGTGTCCCGGGGCGTTCGGATCGTCCGCATCGGGCAGGGGGGTGGCGTGAGGGGGACAGAGATCGTCGAATCCACTACAGGCGTAGACTTCTTCGAGGCAACTGGCCACCTCGGTCTGGAAGAAGAGGGCGATCTCTTGAAGGGTCTGACCGAAGGGATGACAGATCTCGCCGGGGACGTCGCCTGCGGAGTTGAGTCCCGGAAAATGTTGATCGAAGTGGCTCAGAAACTGGGAATAGCGGTGTCCCGACCATCCGCGTCCCATGGCGGTAATGCAGGACTTGGGGACCTCCCAGTTGTAGAGGTTGGTCCAGGGTCGGGGGTCCTCGGGACACTCCAGGGGGATCTCCGGGTCGGGAGTGCGAGCTGGAATCTCATCGAGATGTTGGATACGCCCGTGAACGGAGGTGGGCAGGACGGTGCGTCGGATATGTTCAGCCGTGTTGCGATCCTCGTTGGTGAGTTCGTCCAGAGTATCGGCATATGAGGTGTCGATGCCGGCTCGGGTGGCCATGAGGTTGAGGATGAACTCGTTGTAGAGATCCTCTACGGGGGTAATATGGCTTTCCAGTCCCTGCTCGAGGCGATTTTCCTGGATGGTGCACTCGTGGACGCCGCAGGGCGACTGTTGGTCGAGCTCGCCGTCGTGGCTGCAATCGTTTTCGTCGCTGATATAGATGATGCCGGTTCGGGCGTCGGGACGCAAAAAGCCGGCGTTGGGGTATTGATCGCGGTCGGCCTCGGTGGCATTGGGACCGCCGGTCATCTGTGGTGAGACGGCGAGGTTTACGGCGTCGAGACCGCGCTCAAAACCGGAGCCTCGCGTTCCCACCAGGCTCATGCAGGCAAAATCGTCGCGGAAGGCTTCCAGGTCGACACGACCGATATCGCCTGCTCCAAGTGTGCCATCGGCTGTCACGTCCTCCTCGGTGATCCGGTAGTCCTCGGAGCGAAGTACGAGGGGGATCTCTCGATAGGGGTTGGCCGAGGTGTCGGGAAAGAAGTCCTCGATACTGCGGTTGACACCATCACAGTCGCCGGGGTTGAGGCCGGGCTCGTCGTCGAGAACGCATCGAAGCTCGGTTTCCCATTGTTGCTCTGATTCCCACTCCATTCCGGGGCCAAAGGTCCACAGATGTTCCCAGTCCGACGGGTTTTCTAGACAGCCGAAGGCAGCCTCCATGGTCTCGAGAAGAGGGGTGAGGTCTTCTTCGATGGGCTCGGCCGTATCCGGATCGACGGGATGGTTGCAGCGCCGGTCGGGGCCGGGGATGGGCTGAGGGGTGGACTGGAGTTTTCCGGCCACGGCGATGGGTTCGTAGTTACAGGCCCACCAGGTATTGGGGTGCTCCCCGTTGTGCTCTTCCTGATAGTATTCGCAGGAGCGCAGCATGTGGGAGGTGGTCACGCCAATGTGGAAGTCGATATTGACCTCATCGAGGATATCGACGAATTCGGTGATACTTTCGCGCAAAATTCCCTGGGAGCGGCACATCGATCCGGAGTTATCGATCATCCAGAGGATATCGATCTTCTCCCCGCCGCCCAGATCTTCGCTGATAACGACCTCCACCACCCCCGAGGGTTGGCTCAGGGTGACGGGATGTTCGTTGCAGGCCACAAGCCCCAATGACAGCGAGGCGGCGGTGGCGACGACGATACCGTAAGAGAGACGTGAAAACCTGCCCATGAATCTTCCTCTGAATGCGATTCCAAACCAATAAAGGGGGCGAAACCGGTCTATGGCGGCGATATTATCGAACGGAAGGGGCGGTGTCTAGTTGAACAGAAGTCGGCGGGCGGGGGACAGAGGTCGGAAGGTGGGATTTGAAGCGGGATCGGGGGGATGTGTGAAGTTGTACGCCCGTTGGCACCCACGGTCATTCGGACTGCAAGTCCGGACAAGTGACGGGGCTACCGTCAGGGCATCCCGGTTGTTCACCCTATGCGGCGCGGCCCCTCTGCCTTACAGTAGTTCGGCATCTCCCCACTTCGCGATGCTCGTGGGGAGAGATATCAAGGTGGATCCCACGGGAAGTAGCCCGCGGTGGGCGGGCTTGTGACGTGGGGAGTCCTGAGGCTGGGGCTCAGGAGCTGTGGGTGGTGTAGGGAAGGAGAGCGATCTGGCGCGATCGCAGGATGGCCCTTCGCAGCTTGCGCTGGTTTCGTGCGCTGACGCCGGTGATGCGCCGGGGCAAGATCTTGCCGGTGCGAGTGACGAAGAGCTTGAGGAGCTCCGGGTTCTTATAATCCAACTCCCAGGAGGGATTCTGGTCGAAGGGATCGATCTTGCGACGTCGTCGCCAGTTGATACGGGGATAATTTGCCATGGGAAACCTCTTCGAGCGGGTAGGTAGGTAAATGGGTAATGGGTAGTAGGTAATGGGTAGTTGGGTGATGGGTAATAGGTAGTGGGTATCATGTACCCATCACCCATTACCTACTACCCGTTACCCAACCACCTCATTTAATTTTCTTTTCGACGAATTCGACGTGTTTGCGAACCACGGGATCGTATTTCTTGATCTTGAGCTTGTCCGGCGTGTTACGCCGGTTCTTGGTGGTGGTGTAGAAATAGCCCGTGCCCGCAGAGGAGACGAGTTTGATTTTTTCACGCATGGCCAATTCTCCGGTTGAAATGGCGTTGAATCAGTTGCCCGCAGCGCAGGGCGGATACGGGCGCGAAAAATTTTGTCCCCACTTGTGGGGAGGCAAGTGATAGCGGCAAGAGGAGGGAAAAGCAAGTAGGTTTCGCTCGTTGAACTGCACTCGCTTGTGGTTTCGTTCCCTGCGGTCGCTGATAGTTGCGCTCGGCTGGCGCCTCGCTTGTGGTTTCGCTCCCTGTGGTCGCTGGTAGTTGCGCTCACTGAACAACGTTCGCTGGTAGTTGCGCTCACTGAACAACGTTCGCTGGTAGTTGCGCTCACTGAACAACGTTCGCTTGTAGTTGGTAGTTACGCTCACTGAACAACGTTCGCTTGTAGTTGGTAGTCAGCTAAATGCGAGTGAGGCGAAGCCGAACGCAACTACGAGTGAGGCGAAGCCGAACGCAACTACGAGTGAGCGAAGCGAACGCAACTACAAGTGAGGCGAAGCCGAACGCAACTACAGGTGAGCGAAGCGAACGAAACTTGCGTTTTGCGTCCCGGGGGTGATAACCCCGATTGGCGTGGTGGATCGTTGCGGTAGCCCCCGCCGAGACGTCGCGCGTCCGTGGTCTTCGTCTCTTAGCACGTGGAACGGTATGAACAGCAAAATCAGGCTCGCCGTGTCGGCGTTGGTGGCGATCGCCGTAGGTACGGGTGGTTGTTTCGACGGGTTCGAGGAACCGCTTCCGCCTCGCGATGAGTTTTATTATCCGATCGGGGCGAAGATGCACCCGGACGGACGCTTTTTGTACGTCGTCAACAGCAATTTCGATCTGCGTTATCGTCCCGAACAGGGAGGGACGGTGACGGTGATCGATACCGAAGAGAATCGGATTCTCGATCAGGCTACGCCCTTTATCCCCTCTATCGGGGCCAATATTGCCCTCAACGAGGACGGGACGAGGGCTTATGTACCGAGCAGGCTCGACGATCAGTTGACGGTGCTGACCGTGGCCGAACAGGGACAGGCGATGTATTGCGAGGTCGACGGGCAGCCGTCGGCGGATACGCGGCCCTGTACGCTGAGGAGGATTCCGGACAGCGGGCAGGGAGCGTCGATCTCGAGCGATCCCTTCGGCGTGGCCGTGGGGAGGATGCAAAGAGGGGATACGAATTTCGATATCGTCTACCTATCCCATCTGGTGGGTCAGGATGTGACGGCCATCGCATTGCCCGACGGAGAGGTTTCGGGGGCGACGATGGTCAGCGCCGGATTAATGGACGAAGGGGGAAATCAGGTCGCTATGCGTCCGGGGACGAATCAAGCATTCGTGGCGGGCCGCGGGGCCCATCATATTCGTTCCTTTTCGCCCTTTTTGAGTGATTTCGGGCAGGTAGAGGCGTTGGTCAGGGGACCGGCGGTGGAGTTGAAGCAACGAAGTTTTTCCATCGATGCCAGAGGACTGGATTTCGACGAGCAGGGGGATTGGATGTTCGTGGCGACTCGTAATCCGGCAGCCCTGCATGTGGTGGGGATGGACGGGGGGCCGCAGGTGGTGACGACGATTCCGCTGGAGCGCCAGCCGTCGGAGGTCCACGCTCACAGAGGAGCTGACGGGGTGTTGCGACTATATGTCCCGTCCTTCGAGTTCGGCGTCGTCGAGGTTGTGGATGTGGAAAGGGAAGCTGTCGTCGACGTGATCGACGTCGGAAGAAGCCCCTATGCGGTGGCCACCGATCTGCGTCCCGTCCATTGTGCGCAGCCCGGTCAGCGCTGTCAGGGATACGTGACGCTCTTCGACGCCGATCCGAGCGATCCGTCGCAGCGTTGCGACCCCAGCGATGAAGAACGTGAGGACCGGCGTTGCGGGGCGGTGGCCGTGATCGACCTCGATCCGGAGAGTGATTCCTTCCACAGCGTAATCGAGATCATCGAGTGAATCCGCAGGTCATCTGTTTTGCGCCCAAAGACGGCGACATAGCGGATGGCCAGGGATGAACCGTCGAAAGAGGCAGTGATTATGGGAAGACGAAGAACGGTGAAGCTGGTCATCGGGTGTCTGGGCTACGCTGCAGCGATAGTGCTGACGGGATGTGGAGACACGGATCCTGTGCCTCCCGATTCACTGGAGGCGCCGGTGACGATGGCAGCTGTCACGGGAGAGGTCTGCCTGCCCGAGGTGGGTGGAGAGGACGCGCTTCTTCCCACGGGGCCGCTTCCCCGATGTACGGATGGGGGCAATCATTTCGGATTGGTGGTCAATCAGCGAAGCGCCAGAGTGGCTGTAGTGGCGCTGGGACAGCAGGTGCCAAGGGTGGCAAACCTCGACGCCCGCAGGCCCGGAGTCACTCATATTCCGGTGGGTCAGCGCCCGGTAGACGTGGCGGTCACCGCCGAGGGAACGGCGGCGGTGGTCGCCGGCGAGGTCGATTCGGAGCTGACGGGCATCGATCTGTGGACTTTGCGTCCTCTGGAGAGCACTGTGGAGTTGGAGGGGACGCCGAAGGTGGTGGAGTCCTTGACCGGAGAGGACGGAGAGGCGTTGGTGGCGGTTCTGACACGGGGACCGAATCGGATCGAGATTCATGGCGGGTTGGAATGCGAGCGCCCCGACCACGGGGTGGATCGCCGCGATCATGTGCCGGAGGAAAATTGTCAGTGGCTCGAGCGTGACCTGGAGGCGGTGGAATTGCCCGGACGGCCCGTAGATATGAGCGTCGACGCAGATCGCGGTCTGGCGTGGGTGATCTATCGCGATCGAAACGAGGTGTCCTGGGTGGCCCTCGACGAGGCGGCACTCGAAGGAGAGGAATGTCTCGATGACGAGGCGCAGGCGCCCTGTGAGATCGATCGGGTCGCCTGGGACCAAGAGGCAGAGTCCACCTGGGGAGCCACCGAGGTGGACGTCGATCCCCTCGGGGCCTTCGTCTACGTATTGGATCGGCCCAATAACCGGATCCTGATCTTCGACGGGCAGCGTCGCCAACTCATCGACGCCGCTCGTGCCGTGGAGCCACCGGAACCTGCATTTCGAATCGCCCCGGGGATCCCCGCCCTGCGCTCCTCCGTCTCTCTTAGCGCCGAGGTCGATCGGCTGGTCCTTGCCGAGGGAGATACGAACCACGTGGTCTATCAATTCGGCGCCGCAGTTGCCTCCGATACGGGGCAGCTCTTCAGGGTCGCTTCTGCCGACGTGGAGTGTATCTACGAGGGAGAAGCGCCGCTGGATACGGCACAATTTTTATTTGACGCCGAGCTTCGCGCTGAGCAGGACGAGTTGAATTGCCTGGACTTTCCGGAATTTCCTCTCGGTGGCGACCCCTGGGAGGACAGCGACGCCGATCTCGAGGACAAGCGCTTCTTCGAGTTCGACGAAGCCCAGATCGGGGTGACGCCGATCTTCGGGCAGCGCGACGCCGATTCCGAGGAGAGTACGATCTTCGCCGTAGACTGCGATCTTCCCGAAGAGATGGAGGAGCGTCTGCAGGACGCCGGGGTCGAGGTGGAATGTCGATCGGCGGCCATGTCTCAGCCCGTGGGCCTTCAGGTGGCTGACGACCTGGACGATTATTCTGACGAAGACGTAGCAGATCTGATGGAATTTGCCTGGGTCTATTTCGACGAAGATTTCGAACCCGTCGTCGATCGCCTGGCCTACGACGCTCGGATCGTCGACGAGGATTGGACGGTGACCTACGAAGGCGCTCTGCCGGGGCCGGGATCGTCGGATACGGGGCTCGTCGATCGCGACGACTCGAGTTTGTTTTTGTCCGGTGGCACCGAGTTCTGCGGCGCCGGCGTGCGTGCCGGCGACAGGCTCACGATCAACAGTGCTCCCGTAAACGATTCAGATTGTGAGGTCTTTCTCGGCGAGGAGGAAGACTTTCTGAGCTACGAAATCGTGGAGGTTCGCCCATTTGAGGTCGAGATTGCTCTGATCGACGATGAAGAGGAGCCGGCTAGATTCGTCGACGAGTTGCCCACCCGGGGATGCTTCGACGAGGGGTTGGCCTACGAGATCAGACCGCAAGAAGAGTGGGTGGTCGTGGGGACCAGCACGGGGTTCATCTCGGCAATGGAGGCCGATGGCGGCCAATGTGTGATGCGTCAGGGCTTCGGACCGGAGGAAGAGGAGAACGGTGATAACGGGGAGAACGGGGAGAACGGTGATAACGGTGATAACGGTGATAACGGTGATAACGGTGATAACGGGGAGAACGGTGATAACGGGGAGAACGGGGAGAACGGGGAGAACGGGGAGAACGGGGAGAACGGGGAGAACGGGGAGAACGGGGAGAACGGGGAGAACGGGGAGAACGGGGAGAACGG
>SLPW01000504.1 GCA_007131755.1 Myxococcales bacterium
ATCCCCGCCTTTTTCGGTCGAATAGCCCTCCTCGAACTTCGGGCAATTGAGTTCCTTTACCACCGAGAACCGACGATGGCCGAGACCGTCACCTTCTGGCTCAACGACCGCCGCGTGGAAACCGACGAACACCCGGGCCTGCTGGTCCTGGACTACCTGCGAAAAAAGCGCTTTCTCACGGGCACCAAAGAGGGCTGCAAGGAGGGCGATTGCGGAGCCTGCACCATCCTCATCGGAGAGCTTCGCAATGGGAAGGTGGTCTACAAGCCCACCACCAGTTGTCTGGTGCCCCTCGGTGAGATGCACCGCCGCCATGTGGTCTCCATCGAGGGATTAAACCTCGACGACGAGCTCAATCCCGTCCAGCGCACCATGACCGACCGCATGGGCACCCAATGCGGCTTCTGTACCCCCGGCTTTATCGTCTCCATGTGCTGGTATCTGATGGCCTCCGGCGACGATCAGCCCACCCTGGAGGGCTTCCAGCGAGCTTTTAGCGGAAATCTGTGCCGCTGTACGGGCTACGCCTCCATCAACCGCGCCTCCACGGATCTGGTCGGACTCTTCAGCCCCGACGGGCCTCACGCAGATATCTGGGATGCCGACGACCGCATCCGGGCCCTCTGTGACGCCGGCCTTCTGCCGACATACTTCGCCCAGATCCCGGATCGCCTGGCCGCCATCGAACCCCTCGACGAAGATCCCCATGACGGCGCCGATCTCGCCGACTACTTCGTCGCCGGCGGCACCGACCTCTATGTTCAACAGGGCGAGGACATCCCGCGCACCACCGTCAAGGTCCTCAACCGCCACCCGGAGATGGGCGGGATCGAACGCGACGACGAAAAGGGCCTCTTTCGCATCGGCGCTCTGACTACCTTCGAGGAGTTCGGCCAACACCCCGAGATCCAGGCCCTGATGCCGCGCATGGATCACTATCTCTACCTCATCGCCTCCCTTCAACTTCGCGTGCGCGCCACCCTCTCCGGCAATATCCTCAACGCCTCACCCATCGGGGATATGACCAACCTGCTGCTGGCCATGGACACCACCCTTGTCTTCCACGACGGAACGACGAGGCGCGAAGTGAAGATGAAGAAGTTCTTTGAGGGCTACAAGACCTACGACAAAAAGCCCACGGAGATCATGACGGAGCTCCTGATCCCCATCCCCGAGAAGGGGACCAAATTCCACTTCGAAAAGGTCTCAAAACGAGAGGCCCTCGACATCGCCACCGTCAACAGCGCCGCCAAGCTTCGCGTCGACGACGACGGCATCATCCATACCGCAAGCCTCACCGTGGGCGGCGTCGCCGCCACGCCCCTCTGGTTGGAGAGGACCCAGAATTATCTGGAGGGAAAGCCCCTGGATATCACCACCCTGCGACGAGCTCTGACCATCGCCCATACGGAGATGTCGCCCATCAGTGACGTCCGCGGAAGCGCCGACTACAAGCGACTATTGGCTCACCAACTTCTCACCGCCCACTTCACCGAACTCTACCCCGATCGCATCAGCTTCGACGCCCTGATGGCCGGATGACCCCGGAGCCTTGCCCATGAAACATTACGACGCTGAGCTGCACACCCGCGGTGAGTCGCTTTATGTCGACGACGTCCCCGAGCCCGGGGGAATGCTGCACGCCCTGGTGTACGGCTCGCCCGTAGCCCACGGAACCCTGGAGAGCCTCGACCTCGACGCCGCACGTTCCGCCCCCGGAGTCGTCGCCATCTACACCGCCGGCGACATCCCCGGAAAAAACCAGGTCGGCTCCGTCATCAGCGACGAGCCCCTTCTCACGGACCGAGAGCTCAACTACCAGGGCCACCCCATCGCCGTCATCGTCGCCGAGAGCCAGGAGGACGCCACTTACGCCCGCAGTCTCATCGACGCCCGGATCACCGAGAAGAAGGCCATCGTCGACCCCCGTGAAGCCTTCAAAAAAGGCGAAGTCCTGGATACCCCGCGCACCTTCGCCATGGGCGACGTCGACGCCGCCTGGGACAATTGCCATATCGTCGTCGAGGGTCGTGCCGACTGCGCCGGCCAGGAGCACCTATATCTCGAGACCCAGCGCGCCCGCGCCGTCCCCACCGAGGGCGACCGCATCCGCATCTACTCCTCTACCCAGAGCCCCTATGCCGTCCAGGAGGCCGCAGCACGGGTCATCGGCGTCGCCGAGCACAAGGTCGAGGTCGACGTCATCCGCCTCGGCGGCGGCTTTGGCGGCAAAGAAGATCAGGCCACCCATTGGGCCTGTATGGCCGCTCTCGCAAGCCACGACCTCAACGCTCCGGTCCAGCTCGTCCTCCCCCGCCTGGATGACCTGCTGATGACCGGAAAGCGCCACCCCTACAGCGCCGACTACAAGCTTGGCCTCGCAAAAGACGGCACTATCATCGCCTACGAGGTCAAACACTATCAGAACGCCGGCGCCAAGACCGACCTGTCCCTGGCCGTGCTCGAGCGCACCCTCTTTCACTCCACGAACGCCTATTTCGTCCCCAACGTACGCGCCTGGGCCGCCCCCTGCCGCACCAATATCGCGCCCAATACGGCGTTTCGGGGCTTCGGCGGACCTCAGGGCATGTTCGCCATGGAGAGCGCCATCACCCACGCCGCCGAAGAGCTGGGCATGCCACGCGAGGAGATTCAGCGCAAAAATCTCATCTCCGAGGGCCAGTCCTTTCCCTACGGACAGACCGCCGATCGCGCCCGAGCCGACATCACCTGGGAGGAAGCCGACCGGGCCTACGATCTGGAGAAACTTCGCGCCGAAGCCGACGCTTTCAACGCCGAACATACCGACAAGAAGAAGGGCGTCGCCGCCATGCCCGTCTGCTTCGGCATCTCCTTTACGGGGACCTTCCTCAACCAGGCGTCCGCTCTGCTGCACGTCTATACCGACGGCAGCGTCAGCCTCTCCACGGGTGGTGTGGAGATGGGGCAGGGCGTCAACTCCAAACTCGTCAACATCTGCGCACGTGCCCTCGGCATTTCCACAGGCCGCGTCAAGGTGGAGACCACCAACACTACCCGCATCGCCAATATGTCCCCCAGCGCCGCCAGCGCCACCACCGACTTGAACGGCGGCGCCACCATCCTCGCCGCAAAGGAACTGCTGGGCCGCTTTCGCCAGATGCTGGCTCGCGAGCTGGGCATACAAAACGAAGAAAATATCGAATTTCACGACGAACGCGTCCTCTACCGTGGCCGCCTCACGGAATGGGACTGGAAGAAAGTCGTCAAACACGCCTATATGTCTCGCATCTCCCTTTCGGCCCAGGCATTCTACGCCACTCCGAACATCTGGTTCGACAAGGACTCCGAAAAAGGCCGCCCCTTCGCCTATCACGTCTACGGCACGTCATTTTTCGAGGTCACCGTCGATATCTTGCGTGGCACCTACACCATCGACGACGTCTACCTGGTCCATGACCTGGGGCGAACGGTGAATGAATTGATCGACCGCGGCCAGATCGAAGGGGGATTGGCACAGGGAATCGGCTGGATGACCCTCGAGGAGTTGGCCTACGGCGACGACGGAGCCCTACTTTCAGCAGCTCTGTCCACCTACAAATGCCCGGACGGTTACTTCCTACCCGATGATATCCACATCACCTGGCTGGAAGACGAAAATCCCGACGGTCCCTATGGCTCCAAAGCCGTCGGCGAACCGCCACTGATGTACGGGATCGGCGCCTATTTCGCACTGCGAGACGCCATTCGCGCCTATGACGCCGACACCGAATTTCCCTTCGACGCCCCCATGACCCCGGAGAAAGTCCTGCTTCAATTGCACCACCGCCGCCTCTCCGCCTACTGGCGACGAGCCCTCCAACAACAATCTACGATGGAGATGGAGACCTTCTCCCTCGGCGAATGATTCATTCTGCCTTCTGACGGCTCACGATCATAGGTTCGACTCACCACCCAGCACCCAACACCCACCGTATGAACGTCTTCACTTTCGCCCGCCGACGCCTCTCTCAAGGTGAGTCGGTCTTTCTGGCCCACGTCGCCCACCACACCCGACACTCACCGGGCACGACCGGAGCCTCTATGGCCGTCGCCGAAGACGGCTCCACTTGTGGCACCGTCGGTGGCGGAATCATGGAGGCCCGTGTTCTGGAGTTGGCCCACCGGGCGCTTGGTGACACAGACTTCTCTCCACGCTACGAGCGCCTCTACCACCGCCGAAAAGCTCCCGACGAAACCACCGCCACAACGTCGGGTCTGCACTGCGCCGGAAATCAGACAAACCTCTACCACCTGGCCACCCCCGACGACCTCTCCACCGTCGCCGACATCGTCGATCGATTCCAGAACGACCGTCCCGGTATGGTGCGCATCGACTCCTCGGGACTGACCATCGAAGAATACGTCCCGGAACAGATCGAACCCCCCTATCGTTTTCAGGATGGCCAGGGCTGGTCGTTTACGGCGCAACTCCTCAACTGGAAGCGCGTCGCCATCATCGGCGGAGGTCACTGCGGACTGGCCCTTTCCCGGACCATGGACAACCTGGGCTATACGGTTTCGGTCATTGAAAATCGCCCCCATGTTTTCACCTTTGAACAAAACGAGTACGCAACCCATAAGATCGCCGTCGATGACTACGCCGACGCCGGCTCACACATCAATTATCCGGCCTGGACTCACGTCGTCGTCATGACCGCCAATCGGCCAGACGACGTGCGCGGACTCCTTGGCATCGCCGAAGGACCCTATCCCTATATCGGGGTGATGGGCGCCCCGGCAAAGCTGGCCCGCATCCGAAGCGATCTCAACGATCTCGGCATCGGTGATGGGGCCATCGACGGCTTTTACGCCCCCGTCGGACTCGACATGACGAGCAACACCCCGGAGGAGATCGCCATCAGCATTGCCGCCGAGATCCTGCGGGAACGACAAAAACTATTTCCCTTTACCCGTCCTGCCGAGATATGAGACAAGACGCGCCGAAATACATTGCCCGCCACACCAATGATGACACGCAATAGGAAAGAGATGTCTGCTGAAAACCCCTCTGCTGCTCAATCCGTCACAAGCGCTCGAAGCTGGTCCTTTTATGCCGTCGGCCTTCTGGGCTTTCACCTGCTTTGCTTCGCCGCCATCTGGACCGGAGTCCCCTGGGAGGCTCTGGCATTATGCGCCGTCTTATACGCGGTGCGGATGTTCGGCGTCACCGCCGGTTATCACCGCTACTTTTCCCACCGTACCTATAAGATGAACCGGGTCATGCAATTTTTGATGGCCTTTCTGGCACAGTCGGGAATGCAACGCGGCGTCCTGTGGTGGGCCGCCCACCATCGTCACCACCACAAATTCTCCGACCAGCCCGAAGACGTGCACTCCCCGGAGCAGGACGGCTTCTTCTGGGCTCACATCGGTTGGATCCTCGATCCCAGGTGGGCAGACACCAATATGGCCCGGGTCAAGGACCTGGCCCGCTATCCGGAGCTGCGATTCCTCAACCGCTTCCACCACCTTCCCGGGCTTATCCTCGCCATCGGATGCTTTTTGTGGATGGGATGGGCGGGACTGGTCGTAGGCTTTATCTGGAGCACCGTGATCTTGTGGCACTCCACGTTCACCATCAACTCTCTGGCCCACGTCTACGGCTCGCGCCGCTACGACACCGATGATGACAGCCGAAACAGCTTTCTTCTGGCGCTGCTAACCTTCGGCGAGGGATGGCACAACAACCATCACCACTACCAGGCCTCCACTCGCCAGGGCTTCTACTGGTACGAGATCGATCTGACCTATTATCTCCTGTGGGTGATGTCGAAATTGCGGCTCGTCTCCGATCTTCGCGAACCTCCGCGCCATGTCGTCGAAGATCGCCCCCATCCCGCCGTAGCCCTGCGAAAGGCCGCCCGCCAGGCCAGGAAGGACTTCGACGAGCGCATCGACGAATTAAAGCAACGCGCCCGTCTCGCACGCCAGGAGGCCTCCCGGCGCGCCGAAGTGCTGGGCCACGATATGGCGGCCCGTATCGAGGAGATGAGTGACGATATCGAGACCCGCATCGACAATCTTCGTGCCTCCGTCGAGGACGTGCGCCGCGGCGCCAACGATCGGTTGGACAAAATGGAAGAGTTCGTCCGCGACGCCGCTGAACGGGTCGACGAACTCTCCCAGGAGATGGCCATGCACATGGCCAGCTTGCGCGCCCGCGCCGAAGAAGCAGGCGACCGGGCTGCGCTCGCCATCGACGAGATCGCCGAGGTCACTCAAATCCAGCTTCAACAGGGCGCCAGCATCAGTCAGTGCTGAAATACTCGAATAACTCGTCAAACCCCTCTACCGTGACCACCTGCGGAAACCCCCGGGGAGCACCCTTTCCCCCGATGACGATCGCTATTTCGGACTCGACCAACTCGCGCAACTGGCCCAGGTGTTGGAGCGTCGCCTTCCTGTCGGCCGATTCCGAAATGCTCACCGCCACTACCTCAGCTTCGCTCTGCGCCGAGGCGGTGGCGATATCTTCCACCGGTGTATTCGGTCCCAAGAACACCACCTTACAATCGGCCATCGCCATCGTCAGCGCTGCCATATGCAACCCCAGCGAATGCAACTCACCACTGAACGTGGCCAATACCACGGACGGACCGTTGGCGAATCCGCTCATCTGACGCCAGGCATGGACCAGAAAATCGCGAATACACTCGCTGGCAAAATGCTCATGGAGGACGCTCAGCTTTCCGCTGGCCCATCCCTCACCGATCTCGCGCAAGAAGGGATCTAACCTCTGCTCCAAAAACTCCAGAGCATTCATTCGGCTAAAATCACAGCGCAAATATCCCTCCAACTCCTCCCTATTCAGAGTGGTCACCGCCTTGAACCAACACTCCATCCAATCTCTACAAGTTTGCTCTCCTTCGCATTCGTCGCCCCTGCCCAATGCCACACGGTGTTCTCCACCGGTGCTCATCTCCAGCAAGTCCTCCAACTCCTCACGCGACTGCCCCTCCAGCTGGGAGGGGCGGTAGCCCTGGGCGAGGATGGCCGTGATCAGACGCAGATGCTCAATGGTGCCCAGATCATAGATGCGATGACCCGCCTCGTTGCGACTGGACCTCGGAAACCCATAGCGCCGCTCCCAGGTGCGAATCGTCTCCACCGGTACCCCCGTGGCCATCGACAGCGCACCGATATTCAACGTCGCTTCTTCTTCGTGGCTCATAACGTTTCTTCGCTCTCAGTCCGGATTGAACACCTTCTGAACCCCTCACCAGGCCAAATCCTAACCACATCCCGCTCGAAGTGAACAGTTTTTGAACCAAACAGATCGGTGTACATATTGGCTGGTGGCCGTTTCACCCGCAATCTCCTCAGCCCCCCGGAGTACCCATCATGGGAAAAATGATCGAAGGCACCTGGCGAAGTGACACCTGGATTCGTAATCAGCAAGGGGAATTCAGGCGTGAGCCCACCACCTTTCGCGATCCGATCGAAGCCGATGACGACGCCACTTATCGCGTCGAAGCCGACCGCTATCACCTCTACGTCTCCTACGCCTGCCCCTGGGCACATCGAACCCTCATCGTCCGTGCTCTGATGGGGCTGGAAGACGCCATCGGCGTCTCCGTCGTTCATCCTCATATGCTCGAAGACGGTTGGAGCTTCGACACCGACTTCGACGGCGCCACGGGCGACCGCATAGGGAATCGCCAATTCTTGCGCCACCTCTATTCCGACGCTGACCCCAACTATACCGGCCGCGTCACCGTTCCCGTCCTGTGGGACACAGAGCGTGAGACCATCGTCAACAACGAGTCCCGCGAGATCATCCGCAACTTCTCCACCCAATTTCGCGAGTTGGCCACCAACGGCGTCGACCTCTACCCCGAGAAGGTGCGCGATGAAATCGACGAGGTCATCGACGCCATCTACGAACCCATCAACAACGGTGTCTATCGAAGCGGCTTCGCCACCACCCAAGAGGCCTACGACGATGCCGTCACCGAACTCTTCGAAGCTCTCCAGAGATGGGACGATCACCTCCAGGACAACCGCTATCTATGCGGCGATGTCTTCACCGAAGCCGACGTATGCATGTTCACCACCCTGATTCGCTTCGATCCCGTCTACTACGGCCACTTCAAATGCAATATCAAGCACGTCTACGAATTCGACAATCTCTGGAATTATACCCTCGAGATCTACCAGATGCCCGGCATCGCCGAGACCTGTCGTTTCGACCACATCCAATCGCACTATTACTACAGTCACGAGACCATCAACCCCACCCGCATCGTTCCCCGGGGTCCCTACCTTGACCGACGCGCCGACCACGACCGGCATCGCCTGCCCGGAGGCATCGCAACACCCTCCCCGGCTTGACCTGGCTATTGATCACAACTCGCCAACCGCAGGCATGCCTTGGCTGCCGAGGATTTCGGTCGCGTCGTTTGCGGCCGACATGAATAGCCACGCGGCCTTCGGCCCGTGATAGGCGTCGGGTTGCTTATACGGGTCGAAATCCGCGGTCGTCACAACCCCGAACCGTCGTCCCCACGGGCCGAAGGCCACAGTTTCCCCTCCCCGGCTTGACAGGGGAGGTGCCGGAGCGAAGCGCAGGCGGAGGGGCGCAGTTTCCCCCATAACCACGCCAGATCCGACCCGATCCTCCACCCTCTCGAAAGAGGGCGGCACGCAAAAAACGACCGCCCATCGTCGATAACAGAATAAGAAGTACATCATCGACGACTCCCGCTTCTTTTTCGAGAGGTCCGATATGCTCGCGAAAATCCACTCCGGCGCCGTCCTCGGCATCGACGCCTTTCGCATCGACGTCGAGGTCGACATCGCTCTTGCCTTCTCCGCCTTCCAC
>SLPW01000602.1 GCA_007131755.1 Myxococcales bacterium
TATAACGGCGCCATCTACTCCTTCGACGTCCACACCGGCGACGTCGAAGAACTCGAGCACTTCGGCTTCGGACAGCCCAACGTCTACGGCAGCAGCACGATCCTCCCCTACTCCGAAAAGGCGCTGCTCCACTTTCGCACCGCCAGCCTCGAGGGCAGTGAATCTCCGGCCCGGGGCTATCTCTTCGATCCGACCACCGGCGATCTGGACGAGCTCTACAACCGCGATCCCTCGCCAGGTAATATCCACGCCGTGCTCCCCGGAGACGAGGTGATCTTCGAAGATGGCCAGGCCCTCCAACTCTTTGACGTCCCCACCGACACCTGGCGAGTCTTCATGGATCTGCCCGAAAATATCTACTACTCGTCGATGGACATCCTCCCGGACTGCCGCATGTTCATGTCTGGCGAGCGCACCATCGGCGCTTCACTCGACAATCTTCGCGGTGTGGATACCGCCTTCTGCCTGCCCGCAGAACTCGAAGACGACGATGAGAACGGCGACGACGACAACGGCGAAAACGGCGAAAACGGCGACGACGACAACGGCGATAATGGTAATGGAGACTGAAAATGGCTGATAAAAACGACACCATCTTCGGACAGATCATCCGCGGCGAAATGCCGGCCGACAAGGTCTACGAGGACGACGACGTCCTGGCCTTCAAGGATATCAACCCCGCCGCACCGGTCCACATTTTGGTGATCCCCAAAAAATATATCGTCAACCTCTTCGACGCCGACGAAGAGGACACCGAGCTATTGGGCAAATTGCTCCAGGCGGCCCGAAAGGTGGCCATCGAGCAGGGCCTCGAGGACGACGGCTTCCGACTCGTCGTCAACAACGGCGCCGGCGTCGGCCAGACCGTCCACCACATCCACCTCCACATCCTCGGCGGCCGAAGCTTCGCCTGGCCTCCTGGTTGAAAAAGGGGGTGCCCATGGCACACCGGCGATCTCCGATCTCCGATCTCCGATCCACTTCAGCTTCTACTTCTTAGGGTAGCCCCCTAACGACAGGCATGCAGGGAACGGACATCCACCCCGCCAACGGGGAGGGTGTCCGTTCTTGGGCTTATTCGGAGGCAATGGAATTTATCTCCCTATCCCCCCTATCCCCTTATCTCCTTGTGCTTTTCGCAGTTGGATTGTCGTATGATCGATCATCAGCCCTCCACAACTTCCGCCAACCCCTCCCCATAGGGCGCCTCCACCACCCCATTTTCGGTGATGATCGCCGTCACCAGATGCGCCGGAGTGACGTCGAAGGCCGGATGAGCGGCGTCGAATCCCTCGGGAGCAATGAGGCATTCTCCCGCCCGCAGCACCTCCCCGGCGCTTCGCTCCTCGATGGGGATTTCTTCTCCGCTCGGCGTCTCCAGGTCGATCGTCGACACTGGCGAGGCGACGTAGAAGGGAATGTCGTGGTATTTGCAGAGCACGGCCAATCCGTAGGTGCCGATCTTATTGGCGACGTCTCCGTTGGCCGCCACCCGATCCGTGCCCACCACCACGGCGTCCACCTTGCCCTGAGCCATAAAGTGGGCGGCCATATTGTCGGTGATCAACGTGGCATCGATGCCGTCCTCCAGGCACTCCCAGGTATTGAGCCGCGCTCCCTGCAGATAGGGCCTGGTCTCGTCGATCCACAACTTTTCCAACTTCCCCTGATGCGCCAGCGCTCGCACCACCCCCAGGGCGGTCCCGAATCCCCCCGTGGCCAGGCCCCCCGTATTGCAGTGGGTGAGCACACGGCAATGGCAGCCGAAGAGCTCGGCGCCCTTGTTGGCCAACCTTCGATTATTCTCCCGATCTTCGGCGAAGATGGTCTCCGCCTCGTCGAATAGGACCTCCACCAGCTCTCTGAGGTCTCCCGAAAACCCCTTCGTAAGCCGCCGACACCTGTCGAGGGCCCAGCGGAGATTCACCGCCGTGGGCCGCGTATTCATCAGCCGCTCCACCAGATTGGCGGCCTGCGACTCAACTCCGATCATCGGATCGTGGCTATAATTTCGCATCCCGATGGCGAATCCATAGGCCGCGGCGATCCCGATCGCCGGCGCCCCTCGGATCACCATATCCTCGATGGCCCGCGCCACGTCCTCCACGTCCCCGAGCTCCAGCCACTCCTCACTATGGGGAAGCCGTCGCTGATCGAGCATCTGCAGATGCCCCTCCCACCGGCTCCCCTCCCAGCGCAGGGGCACCACCTTCGACTTCATCTCTTCTCCCATCACTTCTCTCACCCTCGAGGACCACCAACAAATTTCCGACTTCCGACTTCCGATTTAATTTTCCTATTGTACCTTTGCAGTTGTAGTTGTTCTACCGCCGCTCCGCGCCCGACGGCCCCGTCGAGGCGATCTGCAACGCCCGCATCATATCCGTCTTCGTGATGATCCCCACCACATAGCCGTCGGCGTCGACGACGAGCAGCCGGTGTTGGTCGTCGCGGATCATGCGCTCGAATAGCTCGCTTGCGTCCGTATCCATCTCGATGACCTCCGGCGCCTCCTCCATCACCTGTCCCGCCGGCACGCTCGGCTCCGACAACTGCACCTGCTCCAGCGTCACCTGGCCCACGATCTCTCCGTCTTCCGCCTTTACGGGATAGGCCAGCCGGGCCTCGGCCATCATCTTCTCCAGCACCTGCCCGAGCTGCATCTGCGGCGGCACGGTCACCACGGGCCGGCTCATCAACGACGAGACCTTGAACTTCGACATGGCCTCCGTAAACAGAGCGTAGCGCGCCTCGGCGGTCACCGCCATATAGATGAAGAAGGCGATGAGGATCAAAAAGAGGTTGAAGCTCAACAGGCCGAACAACCCCAGGGCAATCGCCAGAGCCCGGCTGATCGCCGCCGAGATCTGAGTGGCCCGAAGCCGGCTCATCCTCAGGTGCAACAGCGAGCGCAGCACCCGGCCTCCGTCCAACGGAAGGGCGGGGATCATATTGAATACGGCCAGCAGGATATTCATGATCGCCAGATAATAGATGACCACGAAGACGCCGATGGCCTCCAGGGGCACGAACCCCAGCACAGCAAAGAAGATCGCACCGAGAACGAAGCTCGTGATCGGACCGGCGATGGCCACCACCGCCTCCGCACCCTTTTGTTTGGGCATCTCCTTGAAGTGCGCCATCCCGCCCAGAAGCCACAGCGTAATTCGCTCCGTCTCCACTCCATAGACTCGCCCCGTCATCGCATGACCCAGCTCGTGGATCACGACGCTGACGAACAGCCCCACCGCCGCCGCAAGCCCCAGCAAATAGGGCGTCCACCCCTCGACCACCGGCGCCAGAAGCTCCGGATCGTCGGGCAACAACTCGAACTCCACCATCAACTGCAATAGCTCCGGCATCTGCGCACCGATCAACCACGCCAACAAGGGCAAGATGATCAAGAACGTCACGTCCAGATACACAGGAATGCCCAGGAGACGAAAGGGCAGGCGAAAGGAGTTTTTGAACATGAGCGACCTCCCTGACAGGAAGTCCCGACGTCGACGACGCAGGGGGGCGAACGGTGCGGAAAGTGCGCACGCGAGCGGGGGAAACAAGGTATCGTTCGCTTCGCTCACCGGTAGGTAGGTTCGTTCGCTTCGCTCACTTGTGGTTGCGTTCGCTTTGCTCACTTGTGGTTGCGTTCGCTTTGCTCACTCGTGGTTGCGTTCGCTTCGCTCACTCGCAGTTGGCTAACTACCAACTACAAGCGACCGCAGGGAGCGCAACTACCAACTACCAGCGAGGCGTCAGCCGAGCGTAACTACCCCCGAACGCCAAAGGCGTTCGCATGCCTCCACCGCACCAACACCTTCTGAAACTCCCCCGTATGCACCGGATCCTGCGGCGTATACACCAGATGCCCGTCGTCGTCGCAGTCCGTGGCCCCGAAGCCGGGCGGATGGCGCTCGCCAAGACTTGCGATCTCATCGGCCAGCGCCGACTCGTCTCGCGCTCCCCGAATGGCGAAGGTGCGCACCTTTGACGCCGCATTTCTCAGATAATCGATATGCCAGTGCACCCGCTTTCGCTTTCTTTTATGGCGACGCATCCTCTTCGACAGCCCCCGCTGCGCGCTCCCCACATAGGTATAAAACCCGGCGGGAAACTCGAACGTCCCCAGCGCGCCCACCTCCACCGTGGTCGGCTCCTCCACCTCCAGCACCGCCAGATACAGCCCCGAATCGGCCAGTACACGCTCCAGCCGCCCCCAGGGTATCTCCAGCTTCTTCGCCTCGGCGGGGAAGACGATGCGCTCCTCGTCGTCCACCGTCGGCGGCACTGCCACGGCGTAGATCGGCAGCCACTGTTTGGCCTCGAAGAGGGCCTTCGCAAAATCGAAGTCGTTGTGCAGATCGGGAAGAAAACTCTCCGCCCGACCCTGCACCATGAATAACACCGCCGCCGGCGTTCCCTCCTTTGCCAGCTCCGTAAGCTCCCGCACATGCTTCGTGGCACGCTCGGAGCGGGCGTCCGGAAATAGAGCCATATTCTCCTCCACCAACGTCACCGATTTCACCTCCAGGAGGAGCTCTCCCTCTTTGGTCTCCAGCAGAAAATCAAAGCGCGAATCCCCCACCGTATATTCGCGCCGCACCACCGTCGCCTCTTCCAGGCCCGGGATCGCTCCCTCCCGCAGATAGGCCTCGGCCACGTCATTGACCCTGCCTGTATTCAAGAAGACCGTCCGCTCCGGATCGCCCTCCCAGCGCGACGACCACCGAGCCCCCAGAGTCTCCCACTTCGTCTTCGTCTGCGGCTTGTGCTTCAAGAGCAGCTCTGTTGTCCCGGGGATCAAGATCTCATGGAGCTTTCCCGGATTGGCCACATAGGTGCGACGCCTCTCCTTGTCTCGGTCTGTGATGACGATGAAGCGATTGGGGCGCTCCACGAAACGAGCCCGCTCGAGCGGTTCGGTGCGATAGGGGAACTGCATGGAATTGCCGCTTGTCGGTTTCTGGTTATCATTCACAATGGTCATTCCCCCTCGACGTCCCTCTCCGTGAGGCGCGAACGGGGAGGTGCCGGAGCCGCCGGCGGAGGCGGAGGGGCCACCCCGCATACCAAAGAACCCACAAGACATACCACCATGACCGACGACAGAGACGAGGAAAAACGACGCCAGGACTTCGAGCGCCGCCGCCGAAGACGGCGCGAGCGTCTGCACCGGCGATTTCGACAATCCCGAAATTACCACGAGCCCCCGCCGGATCCGGAGGAATTCGAATTCGAACCCACCTGGCGCCTCGTCCTCAGAACCCTGTGGGACAACCCCCTGTCCCTGGTCTTAATCGCCATGCTCGTCGCCCTCGTGCTCTACGTCTTCTTCTCCCCCGTGGCGATCGCTGCTTTTTGAGGCCACCGACGCACACCTCGAGACGTCCATCCCTCGGCCCGCGCACACCTCGAGACGTCCATCCCTCGACCCGTAGCCCCGGGCCAGCCGCAGTTCAGGCTGCCCGGGGTTTTGAGGTTGTAGAACCATAGAACCCCGGGCACGCAAAAAGCGCGTGGCCCGGGGCTACGGGACGTGTCTTCCAACGTCGTTGAGTTCTCGGAGGATTTTACGCCTCGGCCTTCGCCTTCTCGTCCTCCTCCGAAGACTCTTCTTCCTCTTCGGAGTCCTCTTCTTCCTCCGACGACTCTTCTTCGTCGTCGTCATCAGCTTCTTCGGACGCTTCCTCCCCGCCGTCCTCTTCCGCTTCCTCCGACGACGCTTCTTCCTCTCCGGACTCATCCGAGGCTTCTTCAGCTTCCTCGGAGTCCCCGTCTTCCTCCGACGACTCTTCTTCTTCGCCGTCGTCCGCGTCCTCCGACGCTTCTTCCTCGCCGCCCTCTTCCTCAGCCTCCGAAGCTTCGTCGGACGACTCTTCTTCCCCGGAGTCCTCTTCCCCCTCGGAAGCTTCTTCTTCCCCGGAGTCCTCCGCAGCTTCCTCAGTCTCCTCGGCTTCCTCCGCCTCTTCCCCCTCGGAAGCTTCTTCTTCCCCGGAGTCCTCCGCAGCTTCCTCAGCCTCTTCCCCCTCGGAAGCTTCTTCTTCCCCAGAGTCCTCGGAATCCTCCTCTTTTATCTCCCCTGTCCCCTCCATCTCCCCTTTCTCCTCTTGCCCTTCTTCCTCGGAGTCCTCCGCAGCTTCCTCAGCTTCCTCGGCAGCCTTCTTCGCGGCCTCTTCGGCGGCCTGCTTCGCCACCTCTTCGGCGCGCTTTCGAGCCTCCTCCTCGGCCTTTTTGCGCGCCTCTTCCTTCAACTTCGGCAACAGCTCCTCCGCCTCCTTGAGCGAGATCCCCCGCTCCAGAGCCAGCGTGGCAATCTCGATCTGTGTCTCCATCAGATCGATGCGCTCCCGCGCCGCGTCGAGCTGACGCTGCGTCACCTTATAGGCCTTGTCATTATTATCCGCCCGTCGACGGTGCTTGTCGGCGCGGCGCGTGACCTTGTCGAGCTTCTTCTCGAGCTTCTTGATCTCCTGGTTGTGCTGCTTCTCGAGGGACTTCTTCTGCGATTGCAGCTTGTCCTTCGCCTCCTTGATCTCCTTTCGAAGGCGCTCCAACTCCTCGGTGTCCACGGCGCCGCCGTCGGCTTCGACCTTTGGTTTCTCTTCTTTCTTCGGCTTCGCAGGCTCCGGCTCCTTCTTCGGCTTCGCCGCTTGTACGACGCCGGATTCCTGTAGATTCGCGATCTCACTCTTCAGACGCGCGATCTCCTCACGGGACTCGATGAGGCTGGCCTGCCCGCCGCCGCTGGCCTTTTCGCGATACTCTTCGGCCGTCTCCTGAGCCTCCTCGAGATCGCTCTTCAGATCGTAGACCTCGCTTCGAAGCTCCTTGACCTCCGACTTGATCTCGTCGCGCTCCTGTTTGAGCTCGTCGAACTCCTCCGTCGTCGGACGATCGCTCCCCTCGTGCTCCTCGATGCGCTTTTCGAGCTTCTCGCGCTCGTTATCGAGACGCTCCCTTAGGGTCTCGTAGGTTTTCTTTCGCTCATTTCCGAAATAGGCGAATAGGGCGCCCACAACGATCGCAGCGCCGGCCAAGATTCCCAGAAGTAATTCCATGACGGTCATTCCTCGAAGAGCCGTCGCCCGCCGCGGCGACGAAAAGATCGGTGTGGTCGATTGCGTTGTCCGTGTCGGCCGCCCGCTTCGACGTCTGCGAGCCCATTCCGACGAGATCCCGACCGTGGATGCGTCTCGTGTATCACGGGAAAGGGCGTCACCATTCCCGGGACGCACCGAAAAGTCCCAAAATGATCAGTGGTGTTACCACCGGCGGTCAACGAGCGTCAACAGCATTAGCATTTTGGGGTGTGATCGGTTTTAGTCGGTAGTAGTTCCCTGGCCCGGGCCCCGGCCCGAGCCCTGGCCCGTCCTTTGCTGTTGTCTTTTCCGGGTTTTCCTCCTCCCTCCGGAGGGAAATGGTTGCCCAAACGTGATTTGCCGACGCGAAGCAAAATCGGGCTAGGGCCAGGGACCGGGCCGGGGCCAGGGGGGGCGACCACATTGAGTAATACAACCGATCAAGGTGGATCACACCCAGCATTTTGCTGTGTGATCGGCGATGATCGGTAGAAGTTCTTCAGAATCCCCAGGCACGCTGAACTGCGCGTGGCCTGGGGCTACGGGTCGAGCTAATGAAGCTCGGGAAGGCTACGCATCGCAAACCATAAACCGATCGAAGCTCGACCCGTAGCCCAGGGCCAGCCGCAGTCACAGGCTGCCCTGGGGCGCAGAATCTCAGCAACCTATTGCCGCCGATCACCGCCCGTCTTCTGCTGTTGTCCTTTAACGAACGCCACCTCCCGCAAGCGCAGCGAACTCTCCTACTCCGGCACCAACACCATCGTCGTCGGCATCTTGCGTAGAAGAGCCCGTGAGACGCTTCCAAACAGCCACCTCTCCATCGTGGAGTGGTCCACCTTGCCGAAGAAGGCCGCGTCGGCGTGGCGGCGATCGATGAAGCTGGCCAGCACGCGCTTGGCACGCCCGGAGTGGACGAAGGTCGTATAATCGACGTCCGGATAGCGCTGGCGAACGTCGAACATCAACTCGTCGAGCGACCGCCGGGCCTCCTCACTCAGCCGGGCGATATCCGTCGACGACCGCGGTCCGACCATGCTCGTCGACGCTCCCGTCGGGGCGTCCTCCAGAGCGTGAATCAGGTGCAGCCGGCCCTCCGTCAGATCGGCGACCGCCGCCGCTGACATCAGCGCCGTCTCCGAGCCGGGCAAGAAGTCGATCCCCACCACCAGCTCCGGTCTCTCCTGCAATCGCGAATGCTCGGGATGAACGATCACAAGTCGCGCCGGCACCAACTCGGTCAGATCGTCGATGACCGAGCCCATCACCAGCCTGGCGAAGGGACCCACCGTGCTCTGCCCCACTACCAGCCAATCGATATCTCGGGCCTCACAGAAGGCGGCCAATTTTCGGGCCACCTCCCCTTCCTCGACCACCACCTCCACGTCGTCCACGTCGGGACGCACGCTCTCCAGAAAATCCCGGATCTTGTGCACCATCCACCGTCGAACCCCGGGCTCCTCGTCGGTATGCGAATACCCCGCCAGATTGCGACGCGAGAAATCATCGGCGTCCGCCGGCACCGTATAGGCGTAGGTCTCGACGCCGTAGCCCTGCTCTCGCATTCGATCGCGAAGGTCCAGCGCCCATCTGAGGGCAAAATGGGATTCCACGGAAAGGTCGACGGCCACTGCGATTCTCATCTCCAGCCTCCGATGGCGGCAGGGGGACTACGGAGACTAAAGATCGACACCAGGGGGGAAATAAAAAATTGCGGGGGGCAGGAACAACTACGAACTACAAAAA
>SLPW01000211.1 GCA_007131755.1 Myxococcales bacterium
CAGCAGATGGCGGCGGCGGCGGAGTCCGTGCTCAGTCACTATCTGGGACGTGAATACCGCAGGAATCGGTTCCGAACGGCGTCGAAGGGGCTGAACGTGGCGATCTCGATCTACGACGTGGATCGCGATCCGGAGGAGCTCAACCGGGAGGTGGAGCTGTTGGCGGGCTCTCGAATGGCCGTAATGCCCGAGGACCCCGCGCCCTTCCAATTCGTGCCCACTCTCTATGATCGCTATGTGGAGCGAACAGGGGCTTCCACGTTGGATCTGGATCAGGAGACCTGGACGGACCGGGCCTCGGGGTGGCAGACCACGATCGAGGCTCTTAGCGGGTGGACGGTGCAACGGGCCAACGAGCCCCACGTGCGGTGGTTCGCCAATTATCCGGACGGCACGCTCATTCAGTGGACGACGGAGCTCGTCGATCCCTTGCAGCCGGAGTTCGGCACGGACGCCTATCTGGAGAAGCTGGCGGCGGCGTTTTCCGAGAGTCTGTCTGCCCAGGAGGAGCCGGAGGTGGAGCTGGTCGACGCACCGCAGGATCCGACGGTCCGTATGGAGATCGCAGGAGAGCTCGAGGGACGATCGCTGATGCTCAGACTATGGCAGTGGCGAAGCGGCGACGTTCTGGTCACCTATAGCGTGCAGGGCCCGGAGGCATTTTTCGGACGCCGCCTCGACGAGGCGGAGGCGGTCCTGAAGGGTCTCGTGCCCCGTGGGGAGGCTGTCGTGCAGGAGGAGTACAGTCCGGAGACGGATCCCGTGGAGGACGAGGGGATCATCGAATTTCGGGTGGATGATGAGTAGTTTGCCCCCCCCCAATCAATACGTAAGAGAGTCGATCTGTTCCAATTGCCTGGTGGCCTGTGTCGGCGAGTAGTCGCGGGGGGCCGTGCCGCGTAGAAAGGGGTAATCGATCCCCGATTCGCCGTCGCGGGCGCGCAGTCCCGTGGTGGGATCGATGCGTACGAATTCGATCTCGAACTCGGAATCCGGTGGCGGAGGCCATTCGTCGACGTCAGGCGCCATTCCCTCGTAGAAGTGGGTGAAGACGGGAAGGGCCACGGCGCCGGCATGTTCGCCTTGTAGGAAGGGAGAGGTGTTGCGGTCGCTGCCCACCCAGATGGTGGCCGTGGTGTGAGGGTCGAAGGCGGCGAGCCATGTGTCGAATTCATCGCTGGTGCCCGTCTTCGCGGCGACGGGCCATTCGTTCGGGATCTGGTGGGCCGTCCCGCGAGTGACGACGTCGCGAAGCGCTCGAACCATCAGGGCGTTTACCTCGGGGTTCAGAGCGTAGTCGCCGAGGGTTCGGCCGTCAGCGGCCCGTGCGAGGCGTGGCAAGAGTGAGGGGTCGCGCTGCAGAAAGTGACCCCGGTCTTCGATCTTTCCGGTACGAATATCACGGATATAGGCGATGTGGTGGTGTTCCATCTTCAGGCCGCCCCGGGCGACGGCGGCGTGGGTGTCGAGCATCTCGGCGACGGTGGTGCAACTCGCCCCCAGCGCGAGGGCTGGAGTGGGGTTGAGGTGGGACTGGATGCCGAAGCGACGGGCACGGTCGATGATGCGGCGCGGGCCCAGGTGTTGGTAGAGGTTGGCGGCGGGGATATTGCGGCTGGCGACGTAGGCGTCGAGGGCGGTGAGGTAGCCTCGAAAGTCGCGGTCGGCGTTGCGTGGTTGCCAGACACTGTCGCCGGTGCCCACGTCGGTGGGGACGTCGCTGAGCAACGTGGCGGGCGTGACGTCGTTTGCGAATGCCTCGGCGTAGAGGATGGTCTTGAAGAGGCTTCCCGGCTGACGGCAAGCCTGCTCTGCGCGGTGAAAGCTGCTGCGATCGACGTCGTAGGCGCCGACGCTTGCGAGGACTTCACCGCTGTGGTGGTCGGCGAGGAGGAAGGCCCCCTCGTGGACGGGATATTGCCACAGATCCCAGCCGTCGTCGTCGTGGCGTGCAAAAACGATGTCGTCGACGGTGAGGAGATCCGAGAGCTGGACGTCCCGGTTTCGGGGGCGGCCGGTCCTGGGATGTTCGCCGCCGATCCATTCCACGTGCTCCGAGTCGATCTCCACGGTTTCGCCGGGGACGCGGAGGGTGAGGACCTCGTCATCCAGGGCGACCACTCTCGCCAGGGTGGGAAGGGTGTATGGGGAGAGGGCGTCCAGCGCTTCGTCGACGGCATCCGAGTCGGCTGCCCGGGCTTCGGGGCCCCGAAATCCGCGGCGGCGGTCCTGTTCTTCGATGCCCCGTTGCAGGGACTTTCGGGCCAGATGTTGGTAGGCCGGATGGTGGGTGGTCACGATCTCCAATTCGCTCTCCTCGAAGTCTCGACCGTCTCCGAGGTCGGACCACCGGCGCTGGACGGTGCCGCCGGCTTCGGGGACCAGCGAGGCGGGGCGGCTGGTCGGAATGGGGTCTTCCAGTGGACGATCGACGAGTTCGCGAAAGCGCTCCTGCGTGAGGATGCCCGTATCGCGCATGCGGCGGAGCACGCGGTTGCGCTCCCGGAGCGCGGCCTCGGGACTGACCACCGGATTGTAGACGCTGGGGGCCGGCAGCAATCCGGCGAGGATGGCGATCTGACTGGTGGTGAGATCTGCAGGAGGAACGGAGAAATAGGTGTGGCTGGCCTGGGTGATGCCGTAGGCGTTCTGGCCGAAATAGATGCCTCCGAGGTAGGCCTCGAGAATTTCCTCTTTGCTAAACTCCCCTTCAATTTCTCGGGCCAGCAGGAATTCGCGAAATTTGCGCTTCCAGGTCTGCTCGGGTTCCAGAAAATGCTTGGCCACCTGTTGAGTGATGGTGCTTGCGCCCTGGACGGTCTCACCGGCCCGATAATTGACGAAGAAGGCGCGGGCGATGCTGCGGGGGTTGTAGCCGGAGTGTACGAAGAAGTCCTCGTCTTCGGCGGCCAAAAAGATTGCGATCAATTTCGGGGGGAGATCGTCGAAGGCTACGGGTTCCGAGGTGGGGGCGCCGGCGAGGTGGGTGCCGTCTTGAGCCCGGATGGTGGTGCCGTATTTGGGCTTGAGATCCGTCAGGTCGATGATGGTGGGGAGTTGGGCGCGGGTGCGCTCGACATAGTACCAGCCCAGGATGGAGCCGATGGCCGAGGTGATCAGGACGACCAGGAGCGACCAGAGGAAAAGTCGCTTCAAGGTGGAGAGGCTGAATAGGGAGCGGACCATGGCGAAGCGGCTCAGAACGTGGCGCCGGCGCCGACGCCGATATTGAAGAGATGGACGGATTCGAAGTCGCCGTCGTCGTGGAGGCGCCACATTCGGGCGAATTGTCCGTGGGCGTAGATATGGCGCCACAGGGTGGCCCGGGCCTCCACGGCGCCCAGCGCCCCGTCGAGGTCGAAGAGCTCGGCCATGGTGTCGCCGAAGTCGAGGTCGCCATGGACGGCGCGGTAATAAAAGAGGCCGACGCGGGCCCGCTCGCGAAGCTCGTAGTCTGCGCGAAGGCGAAGATCTACCGGGGTGGTTCCGCTGCCGTCGGAGTAGGCGGCGAAAAGGGTGAGGTCTTCCTTTATGCGAGCCTGCACCTCGCCATAGCCGCCGTGGCGTGTGCTCGGCTCGGCGCTGGCTGCAGCGGTGAGCTTGGGGCCCGGCAGGTCGGGATCATCGAGAGGTGGGTGCTGATAGCGCGTCACTTCGTAGAGGGGATCGAAGTAGTGGGGCAGGTAGCGGTCGCGAAGGTGGCGGTACTCCAGTCGCGAGGTCAGTCGGATGTCGTGGCCGATATTCTGGCGCCAGAGCACACCGGAGTGGATGCCGCTGCCGATGTCGAAGTGGTGGTTGAAGTCGACGTAGGGTGTCAACGAGCCGGATTCGCCGCCGATGGCGCGCCAGCGAAGGTCGGCGCCGGCGAGGGTGGTGGCCTGGCGCTGTTGGACGGCGGGGCGAAGGTCGGGACCGGCGGCGGTGGACTGGTCCTCGTCGAGGACTAGCGAAGTGGGAGCGGTGAAGTCGGTGACCGCCGAGGCGCCGAGGGTGAATTGTCGCCAGTCGTGATCTTCGTCGTAGAGATAGGGAAGTTTTGCGTGGGCGCGAAGGCCGACGAGATTGGGATTTGTCAGGTCGTTGACCAGCAATTCGGAACCCCAGCGCTCCTCCTCGACGTCGGCCTGTAGGCCCAGTCGGTAGTGGTCGGTGGTGATGACGTTATAATAGCCGCCGACGATGGTGCCCTGGCCCAGCGTCGCGGAGTGAAGCTCGCCGGCGCGTAGATGGATGGGGTCGTCGAAGGTGCCGTATTCCAGCCTGCGCAGGATGCGGAAGAAATCGGATGCCTCGTGCCAGTCCTCGCGGCGGAAGACCTCGCCGGTTTCGGGTTCACCGTCAGCGATGCGAAGGCGCAGCGGGACATGAAGGGAAAGCCGGGAGAGGACTCGGCATTCGTCGCCCGATCCGTCGCAGCGAAAAAGCGGCATCGGTCGAAGGGCGGTCACCCCCGGCGTGAGATGCAAGAAGACGTCTTCGCCAATGGGTCCAATGCCGACTTCGGCGGAGGCCATCCACAGGGTCTTGGAGCTGGCGGCGTCTTCGGCGAAGGCCGTAGCCGGGGCCAGAAAGAGGAGCGAGGCCAAGATGGCCAGGGCGGCTTGCCGGAAAGGGTAAAAATGTCGGGGTGCCCGGGACTTCATCGATGCTCCGTCGGGTTTCGTGGCTTCGACGAAGTGCAGGCTACGACGATCGGGGTGTGGGTTCAATGATGGTGTGGGGTTGGTAGGTGATCCGGTGCTTACCTCCGCACCCATCGAGTTGATAATTGTGCATTAGTCACGGGAATCGTTCTTCGTAAGACCGTTCTCGGTCTCGTTCTCGTTCTCGGTCTCGTTCTCGTTCTCGTTCTCGGTCTCGTTCTCGGTCTCGTTCTCGGTCTCGTTCTCGGTATAAGCCGGTGCCCACGATAACGAAGATGAGGTCCAGCGACTCCGCGATGTGAAAGAAGGTATGGTCGCCGACTTCGATCTGTGGGAGTTCTTGGATTTCCAAGCCCGAAGTAGCGGATGAGCAATGCCGGTTGCCCTGTTCAGAAGCGAAATCCCATTACAAGTCCAAGGCTGTCGTGGCCGATATGGCCGTCGACATAAAGGTCATCTGCACCTGGGCGTCGCCTTTGGTTGTCAGGAAATCGAGGCAGGTTTTCACCTTCGGCGGGGATGTCGGCGGGATTCAGCCCCAGCTCATCGAGAAGTGCGAGATTGTATTCCTCAATAAGTTCTCGTCGTTCATGCGACTCCAGAGGATCTCGGCTAGACCAGTAATAGCCTCCGATATAGATTAGCCAGTGAGTAAAGATTGCCCCCCAAAGCGCAATTGCGAGTCCGTCGGGATCGTTGCGTTGATAGTAACTGTAGATGCCCCCAGCAGCGATTCCTGTAGGTACAACGGTACCTGCAGCCATTAACCCCAGGCCAAGATTTCGCCGTCGGCGATATTCTTCTTCGACTGCTGGATGGCCGATGGTCGAGTACAATTCACCTGTACTTAGATAGCGGCGATGGCGTCCCTGGTAGTAGCGCTCGTTGGTCTCGATGCGAGAGGTGCCTTGGGAATAAAAATGGCGAGACCAGATGAATCGACGAGTGAACTCATCGATGGCCTCCGATGTAGTCAACTGCGGGCTGTCGTTGTCGACTTGTGTCGGACCTTCTGCCGCGAAGGCGATAGAATTCGAAGATAGGAGTTCGAGTACGACTACGATCGCAAAAGCGAGCAAGGAAAAGGAAGTAAACAGTGTTTTACTCATGACTGGCTCGAGTGATCTTCAGGTCAGTGCCGCAAAACAACGCCGAACGCGCTTTTCGGTTCGAAAGCTGTCAAGGCAGATGGGGTCCAGATTCTGGATGAGATTTCCCGATCAAAATGACCATCCAAGATGGATATTGATAACTCCCAGCATACGGAGGCCGCTCCTGACTTTGAACTCCGTCGTAGCCAAGGGAAGGGTGTACATTGGCCCGAGTTGCAAGGTGAATGTGAAGCCGCTGTGGCTCGCTGCCTTATAACCGCCGTAAATCCCCATGGAGAGCCCGGAGATCAGGGATGACTCGTGAGCTGCGCGGTCGATTCCGTTTTCAAATAATAGGTGAGAACCGAGTTGTAAGCCGTGGTCAAAGTCTCCGAGAATGTAGAGATTTGCCTGGGCTGCCTTTTGGACCATTACGGCTGGAGCTTGCTCGTATCCGCTCAGGAGTGCAGCGACACTGAGGTTTGGACGGAGTCGAAACTCAGACATTAGCTGCATTCCTGGAAGGAGCGGGTAGATCAGAGATGCTGTGATGGATACATCGTGATCGGGCCGCGGAAATTCAAAATGAGGCGCAAGTAGTGCAGTTGGCTCGTCTGTCTCGTCATCTGTCGAGACCTGACCTTTTGTGTGCTTTGCGCCCCTCAGAGGCACCGGGGAGGTAGAAATAGTCTTGCAGTTCTGATGACCTGTGATCTGGGGTTGGGCGAGTGAAAGAGGTTCAAAAGGACAGGCGTAGGCTGTCGGTGCGACAATAAGTACCGCCAGAAGAGTTCCGAATAGGAAGCTGAAGACAACGGGAGTCTGGGGTGGGTGTGACATATATATTGTCAGCTTGAATGGGGGCGCTTATATCAGCATTCCTCAATCCACCCGTGTACGACTCTGGCGATGATCGATTGGACTCAAAGTTTATTGTGTGAGTGTAACAGGAGTCAACCTTTTGTTGGCTCTCTGTTTGCTGGCCCATGTCCCGGCCGTGGTCCGAAGTCGTGGTTCAATACGGGCCAGCGCCAGGAGCACCGTGGCGAGGGCGACCGCGGCGTGGCGGTGAGGCGAAGATTTTCGGGGTGCCCGGGACTTCATCGATGCTCCGTCGGGTTTCGTGGCTTCGACGAAGTGCAGGCTACGACGATCGGGGTGTGGGTTCAATGATAGAGCTTGATTCTCCCCTTAATGCTGAGCTATCGAGAGCGCCTGAAAGTTGCCAAGTCAACGAATGGAGTTCTTGATGTCGTACCGAACGCTACTTGCCATGGCTGCCATGGCCGTTCTCTGTGCCCCGGCGCTGGTCAATTGTTCCTCGACTCCGACACCGACGGCGGATGAAGAAGAACAGGACCTCTTTGCCCCGCGCTTCGATACATCTCCGGAGGATGCCGCCGAGGCCTATCAGTCGGCCATTCCCTGGTTACACGGCGAAGCAAAGCTCGTCATCGCCGCCGCACAGGAGGGAATCTTCGATTTCGGGGAGCTGCTGCCGATTGCCTTCGAACATTCGGAGCTGGAGGTCGGTCAGCCCGGAACGCAGGAGGCATTGAAGGCAGACCTGGCCGCGGCGCTGCGCGAAGAGGTCGGCTTCGATGCCGACCTGGCCGAAGCCTATGCCCTGGCACTTTCCTCGGAGACATTTACGGCGGTGTTTTTCGGGAATTTCGGTGAGATCGAGCATCTGCAAAGAGAGGAGGTCGACGGTCATACCTTCTTTCGCGTCGACGATATTCCCTTGAACTTCTTGTACTATGTCGTCGACGAGAGCATGTATCTTACGCCCGTCGACGCTCCTCGACCGGGGATCGCCATCGCCTCGGACGCCGAACTTCTGGCCAATCTGGTTGACGGAGAGGGTTCGTTGGCCTCCGGCGATCGAAATCACCGCTACGATCCCTTCTTCGCCGTCGCCGGTACGCGCTTTGCCGCGGCTTCATTGGTCGGAGAATATGTCGAACCCTTTGACGATTCGACGCCATATCCCGATGCGTTGGGTCTGAGCTACGGCACGCAACTCGAGGTGCTCGTCGAGGCCGATGAAGAGGCGTTGTCCGGCATCGAGGCGGACGTCGAAGCCGTCCGGGCCGAGATCATCGAAGAAATGCAGGAGGCTCTCGAAGAAGAAGATTGGATCTTCGAGCAGTTCTTCGCCACGGTGGTTCTTCATCTCGCTACATCTGTGGGTGAGCGCCTGCAATCGGATCGCGTCGACGGCCGGCTTCGTTACGGCTTCGAGCTGGTCGATGTCGAGGAAGACTCCGTGTATCGAAGCCCCATCGCTCCGCTCGTTTTGACGCATATGATTCTGGGCGAGGTGTCGTGGGAGCTCTATCGGGGGTCGGGACCGATCGAATTCGGGCCGGGTCCGGTGGAACAACCGGCATACGAATATCCCGAATAATCCCGACAGATTAGGCATCTTCTCGATTGCCCCATTCCCACTGAATCACAGGTGTAGATCATGTTTGGATCCATATTTGGTCT
Organism: Myxococcales bacterium; assembly: GCA_007131755.1. GTDB lineage: Bacteria > Myxococcota_A > Bradymonadia > Bradymonadales > Bradymonadaceae > SLJM01. The sequence goes on from SLPW01000211.1 coordinate 8,231, forward strand.
CTTGCTCGTAATCCTACAAGTCGCAGCCCCTGGCGCCGTTGCCGGAGCCGACGATCCTCGGGCAGAGGAGATCTTCGAGGTGGCTGCGCAGTGGATGCCCGAAGAGGCCACCACAGTGGTGGCCACGACGATCGACTGGAGGTTTGATGATCTTCGGCAGGTCGTGGTGCCCTGGCTCAATCCCGATGCGGAGCCGGGAAGTCTGGGAAGCATCGAGGGGCTTAGCACGGACTTGAAAAGCGTCATCAAGGAGCATGTGGGCGTTGATATCACCGCCGTCGAGGCGGCAGCGGTGAGCTTTGACGATGATTTCTTGAGCGCCGTCCTGATCGGTGACATCGAATTGCCGGAGGACTTGACGGAGGTGGAGGTCAACGACAAGAGGGCCTACGAACTCGTAGAGACGAGCCCCGTGGGTCCGATGGGTACGGAGCTTGTCCCGGAGATCTACTATGGCTTTCCCGTACAGGATCCGAAGC
>SLPW01000559.1 GCA_007131755.1 Myxococcales bacterium
AATGGTTGCCCAAACGTGATTTGCCGACGCGAAGCAAAATCGGGCCAGGGCCAGGGACCGGGCCGGGGCCAGGGGGGCGACCACATTGAGTAATACAACCGATCAAGGTGGATCACACACGCCGAAGTATCTCCCCATCCCTCTTATGCTTTTTCGGCGAAGGAAGAGCTGATGGCATGGCCAGGCGGGCTTCGCCAACTCTACGCACCGCCAGTACCTGTGACGAGACTGCCGATGACCGAAAGGCCATCAGCTCCCGGTTCGGTATCAGGTCCTGTTCCTTGGCCAGAACGCTTGTGGGCATTACTCTTGCTGACGACTCAATTGTTTCCCCTCATAATCTGGCATTGCCAGACCTCCATCGTCCAACGTATCCCCCATGCAGTCAGCCTTTTTCAGCGAGGTATATCAGGCGGCCGAACCCTTTCTCCCCGTCGCATTTACGGCGCTGGCAGTCAGCGCCGCCTTCCTTACCTCGATGCACGTCATCCTCTCGCGCCGAGATCCGGGCTCCTCCGTCGCCTGGATCGCCCTGGTCTGGCTCGCCCCGCTTGTGGGCGTCCTCTCCTACCTTGCCTTTGGCATCAACCGCATCAAGCGCCGAGCCGAGAGCTTACGACCCATCGAAGATCCCTGTGTCACCATTCCCGCCGTCGATCCCGTCTCCATGGAGGAGATCTCCGAATTCCTCGACGCTCACCAGGCCCGGTATCTTCGACACCTCAAGCCATTGGTCGACCGCGTCGTGCGACGCCCCCTTCTGCCGGGATCGCGTCTGACCCCCCTATTCGACGGCGACGGGGCCTATCCGGCGATGCTGGAAGCCATCGAAAACGCACAATCCACCATCAACTTCGTCACCTATATTTTCGACAACGACGAGGTGGGGCGCCGTTTCGTCGACGCCTTCGCCGACGCCACGAAGCGCGGAGTCGAAGTCCGGGTGCTCATCGACGCCGCCGGCCTTCGCTACACCTTTCCCTCCATTGTGACCCGCCTTCGCAAAGCGGGCGTCAACTTTGCTCGCTTTCTGCCATCCCTATTCCCTCCATCCATCATGACCATCAATCTTCGCAACCACCGCAAGATCATGGTCGTCGACGGCGAACTCGGATTTACGGGAGGGATCAATATTCGAGCCCATCACGTCCTCGACGATCAGCCCCGCTTCCCGGCCCGAGACCTCCACTTCAAGGTCGAGGGCCCCGTCGTCGCCCACCTCCAGGAGGTCTTCGCCGACGACTGGCAATTTACGACGGACGAGAGCCTAAGAGGAGAGCGCTTCTTCCCGCCCCTGACGAACGTCGGATCCACGCTGGCCCGGGGGATCCCCGATGGACCGGACGAAGATCTCGACAAATTGCGATGGACCGTCAAAGGAAGCATCACCGCCGCCCGCGACCGCATCCGCATCGTCACCCCCTATTTCATCCCCGATCCCTCTATGGTCTCCGCCCTCGGGGTCGCCGCCCTTCGCGGGGTGGAGGTCGACATCATTCTCCCCGGGGTCAACAACCTTCCCTTCGTCCAATGGGCCTCCAACGATCACCTTCGCCCCTTGCTCGAGCGTGGCTGCCGCGTCTTCTATTCTCCGCCTCCCTTCGACCACAGCAAACTGATGATCGTCGACCGGACCTGGTTTTGCTGCGGCTCCGCCAATATCGATCCTCGCAGCCTGCGGCTGAACTTCGAGTTCAACCTCGAGTGCTGGGATCCCCCCATGGCCGCCGACCTGGACGACTATCTGAGTTCGCGCATCGAACAGAGCGAGGAGTTGACCCTCGAGGCCTATGACGAGCGCTCTCGACTCGTCGAACTTCGCGACGGCGCCGCCGCTCTTATGTCTCCCTATCTATGAATCCTGCCAATGCTGGTGAATCTTGCCCAGAAGGGCCGACGACGCCACCTGGTCCAATTCTTTAGCGCCGACCCAGCGCCAACGCTCTCCCGGCGGTGATTGCCGACTTCGTACCCGCAACTGATGGACCCGCATCTTCAACCGCCGATGGGAAAAAATATGGGTCACCGTACCCATCGAGCGCTCCATATCTTCCGGCGAGGTCTCTCCCAGGGGCTCCTGAAGTTGTTGCGCCAATTCATCGACCGTCGGCCATCGTTGTCCGATCTTCTCGCAACCGGGAAACCCCCACAGCCCGCCGAGCAACCCATCCTCTCTTCGGCGCCGAAGCAAAAAGCTTCGACTTCCCTCCTCGTCCTGGCAATACACCACGCAGCACCGGCCTCGCATCGGCTGTGGCGACTTCTTCGCCGTGCCCGAGGGATAGCGCTCGGGATCGCCCTCTTTCTTCGCCCGGCACCACTGACGTACCGCACAGCTCCCACAGCGCGGCGCCCGCACCGTACATACCTGTGACCCCAACTCCATCATCGCCTGGTTGAAGTCACCGGGACGCTGCGGATCCACCCACCGGGCGGCCAACTCCCAGATTCGCCTCTTCACCTCTCCCTTTCGCGGATCTCCTTCGATCGCCTCCAGTCGCGTCGCCACGCGCATCACGTTTCCGTCCACCACCGGCTCCACCTCACCAAAGGCGATCGACGCCACCGCACCCGCCGTATAGGGACCCACTCCGGGAAGCTTCTTCAGCTCCGACGCCCTGCGGGGCAGCTGCCCTCCATATTCGCTCACAACTTTCTTCGCCGCCTGGTGCAGGTGACGGGCCCGGCGGTAATAACCCAGCCCCGACCACAGCTCCAATACCTCCTCCACCGGCGCCTCAGCCAGATTCTCCACGTTGGCAAAGCGCTTCATCCAGCGCTCGAAATAATCGATCACCGTCGCCACCCGGGTCTGCTGGAGCATCACCTCCGACACCCACACCGCATAGGGATCGTCTATCCCTCGCCAGGGAAGCTGGCGCTGGTGTGCGTCAAACCACTCCAACAATGCCCTTCGAAACGCTCCGGCCTCGAGACTTCGCCAGGCCCCTTCTTTTTCGACCTCTTGTGGCTCAGCTTTCGTCGACGAACTCACAGCGCTCTTCCTCTGCGTTCCAACGCTCTCCTTCCTCACACCCCGGACAGCCCACCTCACAGATCAGATAGGGACACCCCAGATGATCTCGCTCCACGTCCAGCCCGCATCCCTGCTTGCACTCCGGCTCCTCCACGGCCGGACAACTCCGGCATCGCTCGCGTCCCTCATCGAAATACTGATCCTGTGTGCAATCCTCCGGACGATCGCGCACTTCTCGCTCACTTCCCCCACACCCCAAAGCCATCATCCCCACCGCCGCCATCACCATCAGTCGATGCCACATCACAGCTCCAATATTTCCAGATCGCCTTCATCCTCCGATCTTCACCGGTCGCTTGTATCAGCGCCCGCCTCTTCTGGCCAGCCCTCCGCCACCTTAGCCCTGCATCTGATTGCACAACCCACTTTGGTTTGTTACCGTGACATGGCCTAGAGAGTCGGCGTTTTTTGCTCCATTCAGCTTTGCACTTTGTGTCGTCGCAAATCTTCGACGGCCTTCGAGAATCGGCCACCTCGGCGTGGCCCGCTGACTCTGAAGTTTGGCGCCGCTTTCGGGCGCGCCTTACCGTTGTCTGTCAACTGCTCGTTTGTACTGCTCGGGATGAACATGACTGCGGAGACCCGGGTTGGGACGGTGATCGAGGATAAATACCGTCTCGACGAACAAATCGGACGCGGCTCCATGGGGGCCGTCTACCGGGGTACTCAGTTGATGGTCGATCGATCCGTGGCCGTCAAACTCCTCCATCCCACCTATGCGGGCCACGAAAAAATCCAGGCCCGCTTCGAGGTCGAAGCCAAGGCGATCGCCCGACTCAATCATCCCAACTGCATCACCCTCTTCGACTTCGGTTACTCCGAAGATATGGAGGCCTTTTATACCGTCGTCGAGTATATCGACGGCCTCTCCCTGGAGAAGCTCGTCGACAAGCGTCCCCCCATCGCCCGGGTGGTCGGTGTCGTCAAACAGATCGCCTCCGCCCTCGGCCACGCCCATCACCACGGGATTCTCCACCGCGATTTGAAGCCCGAAAATATCATGCTCGCCACCATGACCGACGGCTCGGAGATGGTGAAGGTCTTGGATTTCGGCATCGCCCAGATCATGAAGGGCAACTCCGACGACGAAGACGGCGATGACGGCACCAACGAATTTGAATCCGACCGCCTCACCCGTGTCGGTGAGGTCTTCGGCACCCCCCCCTATATGAGCCCCGAGCAGGCCCACTCGGCCCACGACCTCAGCCCCGCCACCGACCTGTACTCGCTGGGAGTCATCTTCTACGAACTTCTGGAGGGACGGCTTCCCTTCTTCGCCGACAACCCCGTCGATATCATGACCATGCACATCAACGACCCTCCGCCGCCGATGAAGCGCGCTGATGTGCCGAAGTCCGTCAAATCCGTCGTCCTCCAGATGCTCGCCAAAGACCCCGCCGACCGACCCGAGAGCGGGGACAAGATCGTCACCCTTCTGGACGCCATCCCCGACGAGGACCTCTCCGAAGAATCCAGACCCATTGCCGCCGCTGCCGGCGACGCTCGCTCCACCGAGCCCACACTGCTCGAAGATCCTCCCGACACGGACACCCTAACTGACTCCGCCAAACGCGCCGACACCGACATCGATCTCAGCGGCGCCGACGGACCGGCTCCCGGCGAGGCCAGTGAACTCTACGAACTCAGCGATCTCGTCGATCCTCCCCTCGACAACTCACCTCCGGCTCAGGCCTCCAAGCCCCCTCCCGGCGCAAAGCCGGCTACCGGGCCTGACAAGCCCTCACGCGACGACTTCGATCCCCAGTCCATCAAAGCCACCATCCTCGTCGACGACTCGCTGCCTGACGACGACGATCCCGATCTGGCCAGCGCTGCCTCCAATATCAACAAGCAGCAACGACGAATGGTCATCGGCGTCGTCATCGCCGTCCTCCTCGTCGGTGCTGCCCTGGTCTGGATCATCTCCGAATACCAACTCATCTCCTGGGCCGACGAGGAAACCACCGGTGGCGCCGCTCAATTGGCAGAGGAAATGCGCAGAAGTAGCACCTCCTCCAATCCGCGCCAGGACGACGACGAGGACAAGATCCTGGCCCAGGACGAATCCGAAGTCGATGAATTCGACGACGATGGAATCGACGATGACGAGCTAGACGAGGACAGCCCGCAAGAGGTCCGTGACGACGAAGATGGCGACGAAGAAGAGGGCAGCGACGACGGCGACGATACCGACGAAGAAGAGGCGACCGCCGACGCCGAACCCCCGGCCGCCGCTCCCAGCCCCTCTCCTCCTCCCCGACCCCAGCCTCCTCCGGCCGCTGCTGATCCTGCTCCTGACGATGAGGACGAACAAGAGGAAGCCCGTCCGCAACGACTCGACCTCGACCTATAAAGTTTTCAACCCCTGGTCACCTCATGGAGTTCCCTATGTCCTGCCGACTCACTTTGGCACTCGCCGGCGCACTGGCCATCTTCGTACTCCCCATGACCTCTATGGCCGACGAGGACGCTCGCAATCGCATGCTCGAACTCAGTGATATCGCTGCCGAGTCCGTTACGGGCGGAGAATTCGAAATCGGAGCCATTCAATTTCGGCAGGCCTACGACATCTATCCCGATCCCATCTTGCTCAACAACGAGATGATCGCCTGGTTCCGCGCCGATGACTGCTCCAATTCCCTGCGCGCAGCCTACAATTTCTTGCAGACCGACGACGTCGAAGACGACGATCTTCGCACCGTGGAGACCGTCCAGCGAACCTGCCATCTTCGGCTGGCCGAGGCGGCCGTGGAGGAACAAAACCCCCACCTCGCCACCTATCACCTGGAGCAATTGTCGGGCTTCGAACTCGAAGACGAACACCAGGACAGCTATGACTCCCTTCGCGCCACCGTCGACGAAATCCCTGCGCTGGATTCGGACGACGAATTTGGCACCCTCAGCATGGACGGCTCCTCCGGAAGCCAGACGCTGCACTGGGCACAGATCTCGGGTGGAGTGGCCCTGGTCGGTGTCGGCGCCGTCCTCCACAGTGTGGCCCTCGACCGTCAGTCACAGCTTCGGACTCTGGCCGACTCCGACGACGCTGGCGACGCCCTTCGCTTTCAGCAAAAGCAACAGGAGTGGGGTAGCTTTCAGCGCACCACCCGTTGGGCCGTCCCCACGTTTTACGCCCTGGGAGCTCTCTCCGTGGGTTCGGGCATCTTCTTGCTCTTCCGTGAGCGCTCGGACTCCGAACAACTCTCCATGGCCCCCTCTTTGTCCACACAGGGCGTCGGCCTCTCGCTGAGCGGCCGTTTCTAATCTGCGTCGCCTGCGCTCCTCGTCAGCTCCACCTTCCACTGTACACCTCTTTCACAGTAGTCCCATGACCGAAATCCAGACCCGATTTCTCATCATCGGGGCCGGGATGACCGGCCTCGCCTTTGCAAACTTCATCGATGACGACGATTTCCTCGTCGTCGAGCGCGAAGACGAGATCGGCGGCTGGTGTAGGACCATACGTCGTGACGGCTTCGTCTGGGACTACTCCGGTCATTTCTTTCACTTCAAACATCCCGACGTCGAGGCCTATCTGCGCGAGCGGATGGACGAGACACGCATCGTCACCGTGGAGAAGAATTCGCTGATCTACCTCGATGGGCACCTCATCGATTTTCCCTTCCAGAAGAATATCCACCAGTTGCCCCGAGAACGGTTCATCGACGCCCTCTACGATCTTTATTTCCGCGACGAATACTCCCAGCAGGCCGCCGCCCAATCATTTAAGGCCATGCTCTTCGAGAAATTCGGCCGCACCATCAGCGAACTCTTCCTGATCCCCTACAACGAGAAGCTCTACGCCTGTGATCTGGAGGCCCTTGATCGCGACGCCATGGGTCGCTTCTTCCCCCACGCCGATCTCACCGAGATCATTCGCAATATGCGTCGCCCCGACAACAGCTCTTATAACTCCACCTTTACCTATCCCCTCGACGGAGCCATCACCTATGTGGAGGCCCTGGCCCAAGACATCCCCGAAGAACGCATCCTCACCGGCTGTGGCGTCGTCCACATCTCCCCCACAGAAAGGGTGGCTACCCTCATCGACGGCCGCCGCATCGCCTACGATTACCTCGTCTCCTCCGCCCCCTTCGATCGCCTCCTGGAGATGACCTCCCTTGCTCATGACCCCTCGGCCTTCACCTCCAACAAGGTCCTGGTCTTCAACCTGGGCTTCGATAAAAAGGGGCCCTCCGACGTACACTGGATCTATTATCCCGAGCGTGACGTATCCTTCTACCGCGTCGGCTTCTACGACAACATCATGGGCGCCGACCGCATGAGCCTTTACGCCGAGATCGGACTTCCCACGCAGGCAAAGATCGACGTCGAATCCACTCGTCAGCGCGTCCTCGACGATCTTCGGCGAGTCCAGGTCATTGACGATCACCAGCTCGTGGCCCACCAACATGTGGTGCTCAACCCGGCCTACGTCCACATCACGTCAGCCTCCAAACGGTCCTTTCACCAACTCTCCTCCACCCTACAATGTGCCGGCATCTATTCCGTGGGCCGCTACGGCGGCTGGACCTACTGTTCCATCGAGGACAATATCGTCGAGGCTCGTCAACTGGCCCGACGCTTCAACCTTCTTCACTCCTCCCCGAGTTGAGAACTCACTCCCCTTCGCTGCCTTGCTCCAGCAGCCACCGCGTCTCTTCTACATCCTGGTGCAGCTCCCAATTCGTCTCTTCGAACTGCTCGTACTCCGCGGGATCCTGCGCCGTGGCCCGGTTATTCGTCAGGTAGCCGAACATCATGAACAAACCGGCCAGCACCAGCACGACCGCAATGAAGTGGCTGCGCCGAAGCGCCGACAGCCGTCGGCCCAATCCCATCGTCGCTCCCGACGCCTCGGAAGTGGGCTTCGGCTTTTTCTTGGCCCTTCCCCCGCTCTTTGCTTTGCTCTCCAGCCCCGCTGGGGTCGACCACCCTCCCGTCGACGTCTGGCGCTTTCTGCTTCCCGTGTGCTGTTCGTAGGCCTTCAACACCTCATCGGCGTCGATGCACAACTCATTGGCGTAATTTCGAAGGTGTCCTCTGGCAAATACTTCCGCCACGTATTCTTCAAAGCGATCGCTCTCCAGATGATCGAGCATCGTCTTTGGAATCCGCGTCATCGCGGCGACGTCTTCCAGCGTCAACCCTCGTTCCTCCCGCGCTTCACGCAGCAACTTCCCGGGGGATTCCATACGACTTCCTCATACCTCGACTACGATGCGTCCTTCAGAGACTTCACTTCGACTCCTACTGCGGAGTACGTTGCGTTGATACTGATTTGCTCGCACATTGCAAGAGCTACTTTTTTCCCTGTGCTCTTCTCACTCCCATTCCATCCCGCCCGTGAATGGAGAATTATCCACATCCGGAGCTCCAAGGGGGTGTAGTGTGTACCTAATGTGCTACTTTAATTGTCCCTGACTGCTGCGTTCATGCAATACTGTTTGCGTTACACCTTGTACAACTCGAGGCGACGGCGACGCCACCGATTGTCCTGTCCTCCATCTGCCCTGTGTGATCCACCTTGATCAGTTGTATTACTCAATGTGGTCGCCCCCCTGGCCCCGGCCCGGTCCCTGGCCCTGGCCCGATTTTGCTTCGCGTCGGCAAATCACGTTTGGGCAACCATTTCCCTCTGGAGGGAGGAGGAAA